>NZ_JALMEX010000010.1:0-220611 GCF_023100605.1 Pseudomonas sp. MWU12-2020 | reverse complement strand
GCGAAAGGGCCGGCACATTCACCCCAAACTGTTCAGACGGCCGCCAGAATCTGCTTCGCACTGACCACCGTCGCATACTCCCCCTGCAAATTCCCCAGCGACATCCCGTGCACCTCTTCGGCTGAGCGCGGTGTGCCGAAGTAATCGGCCTTGTCGAAGGTGAAACACGCATCCTCCGCCACCCACGCCTCAAACCCCAGATTGCCCGCCGTGCGCGCTGTGGATTCCACCGAGTTGTTGGTCGCTACACCAACAATGATCAATTGCCCGATCCCCGCCTCACGCAACTGCGCTTCCAGCCCCGTAGCGCAAAACGCATCCGGCACGCGTTTCTGGATCAGCCACTCGCCTTGCTGCGGCGCAAACCGTGGCTGAAACTCCACCCCCGGTTGTTCGGGCCAGAACACCGAATCCGGCGAATGCGACAGATGCTGCACATGAATCACCGGTCGCCCGCGGCTGCGCCATGCCCCCAGCAAGTCGAGCATGCGTTCTTCGGCCTGCGGATTATTCCGCCGCCCCAGGCGCGGCTCCAGAATGCCTTGTTGCTGGTCGATGATGATCAGTGCCGCGTTGGCCTTCAGCTCCATGGCGATTTTTCTCACGGGGGTCATTGAATTTTCCGCAGTTCAGCATCACCTGCACTTATTAAGCAAGCTATCGAACACACGGGACCACCTGCTGCCGGCGTTTGCTCTACGCAACCAAGCCAATTGTTGATCTGGAGTTTGCAATGATCGATCTGTATTACTGGACCACCCCCAACGGCCACAAAATTTCGCTGTTCCTCGAGGAGGCTGGCCTGCCTTACAAGGTGCATCCGATCAACATCAGCCAGGGCGAGCAGTTTCAGCCACACTTTCTGAAGATCGCGCCGAACAATCGGATTCCGGCGATCGTCGACCACGAACCGGCCGATGGCGGTGAGCCGCTGTCGCTGTTCGAGTCCGGAGCGATCCTGCTGTATCTGGCGGAGAAGACCGGCAAATTCCTGCCCAAAGACCTGCGCGGCCGGCAAACCGCGTTGCAATGGTTGTTCTGGCAGATGGGCGGCCTGGGGCCGATGGCCGGACAGAATCATCACTTCAGCCAGTTCGCCGCGGAAAAAATCCCCTACGCGATCAAACGCTACATCGACGAAACCGCGCGCCTCTACGGTGTGTTGAACAAGCAACTGGCCGATCACGAATTCGTCGCCGGCAGCGAATACAGCATCGCCGACATGGCGATCTACCCGTGGATCGTCTCGCACAAGTGGCAGAGTCAGAACCTTGAAGACTTCCCGCACGTGTTGCGCTGGTTCAACCGGATCAAGGAGCGTCCGGCGACGGTGCAGGCGTATGCCTTGGTGCAGCAGATCAACCCGCCGAAAGCCTGATTGAAGCGCAAAAGATCGCCGCCTTCGGCAGCTCCTGCAGGGTGTACTCAATCCAATGCAGGAGTTGCCGCAGGCTGCGATCTTTTCCATTCGACAGAAATACACAAATAACCCCTGCCCCCGCTTGCGCGGCCACCTCCTGCTCACTAACGTAGCGGCTTTATTGCGCCCCCAGCCTCTACACCCCCGCAGGAGCTTTGCCATGGCCTCGCCAGCCCTTACACATTTTCTTCCCCGGTTCGGCGTTGCCGCAGCAGTGACCGGTGTCTTGAGCCTGTCCGGTTGCCAGACCTGGAACGCTCAGGACACCCTCCCGCCCACCTCCGGCGTGCAACCGCTCAAGGGCCTGGCGCAGAATGTTTCGGTGCGACGCAATGCCCAAGGCATGCCGTTGATCGAGAGCAACAGTTTCCACGACGCACTGTTCAGTCTCGGCTATGTTCATGCCAGCGACCGCATCAACCAGATGGTCACCCTGCGCCTGCTGGCTCAGGGACGTCTGGCGGAAATGTCCGGGCCGTCGATGCTCGATGCCGACCGCTACATGCGTGCGGTCAACCTGAAGAAAAGCGCCGCCGAGCTTTACAAGGCTTCGTCGCCACGGCTCCAGCGCTTCTTTGAAGTCTATGCACGGGGCGTCAACGCCTACCTGTTCCGCTACGCCGACAAGTTGCCGGGCGACCTCGCCTCCAGTGGCTACAAGCCGGAATACTGGAAACCGGAAGATTCGGCGCTGATCTTCGCGCTGCTGAACTTCAGCCAGTCGGCCAACCTGCCGGAAGAGATCTCGTCCCTGGTGCTGGCGCAAACCGTGACCAGCGACAAACTCGCCTGGCTGACCCCGTCCGCACCCGATGAAAATCTGCCACTGGCCGAGGCCGACAAGCTGCAAGGCCTCAAGCTCAACGGGCAGATCCCCGGTCTCACCGAACTGAGCAACGCCAGCCAGCAATTGGCAGCGATGAATCTGCTGGGTGCCAGCACGTCGAACAACTGGGCGATCGCTCCGCAACGCAGCCGCAGCGGCAAGAGCATTCTGGCCAGCGACAGCCATGGCCCGCTGGCGGCACCGTCGCTGTGGAGCTTCTTGCAGATCCGCGCACCGAAATATCAGGCTGCCGGTGTCACCGTCGCCGGTCTGCCGATGATCCTCGGCGGTTTCAACGGCAAAGTCGCGTGGAGCGCCACCAGCGTGCTCGGCGACAACCAGGACCTGTTTCTGGAAAAAATCCGCCGTCAGGGCAACAGCCTGACCTATGAGGTCAACGGCAAGTGGCAACCGCTGGGCGTGCGCAACGAAACCTATTTCGTCAAAGGCCAGCGGCCGATTCGCGAAGCGGTGTACGAAACCCGCCACGGCGCGCTGCTCAACAGTGCCCAGGCAGCACAAGGCAACGGTTTTGGCCTGGCCCTGCAAACACCGAGCTTCACCGACGACAAATCGCTGGACGCGTTTTTTGACCTGACCCGCGCACAGAACGTTGAACGCGCCTCGGACGCCAGTCGCGAGATCCGCGCCATCGCCCTGAACATGGTATTCGCCGACGCCAGCAACATCGGCTGGCAAGTCACCGGGCGTTTCCCCAACCGTCGTGAAGGCGAAGGCCTGCTGCCATCGCCGGGCTGGGAAGGTCGCTACGACTGGGACGGTTACGCCGACCCGATGCTGCACCCGTACGATCAGGACCCGACCCAGGGCTGGCTCGGCACCGCCAACCAGCGCGTCATTCCCCATGGCTACGGCATGCAACTGTCCAACTCCTGGGCGGCGCCGGAGCGCGGCGAACGTCTGGCGGAACTGGCCGGCAGTGGCAAACAGGACGGTCGCAGCGTGATCGCCATGCAGTACGACCAGACCACGACGTTTGCCGCCAAGCTGAAAAAAATGTTCGAAGCGCCGGGCATGAAGCAGCCGCTGAAACAGGCGATTGACGCCCTGCCGGAAGCCGATCGCAGCAAGGCTCGCGAGGCGTTGACCCGATTGATGGCGTTCGACGGCAAGCTCAGCCCGACGTCGGCGGATGCGGCGATCTACGAGTTGTTTCTGCAAGAAAGCATGAAGCAGATCTTCCTCGACGAACTTGGCCCCGAGTCCAGCCCGGCGTGGAAAGCCTTTATCGCCAATGGCGACTTGTCCTATTCGGCGCAGGCCGATCACCTGTTGGGGCGTGAAGACAGCCCGTTCTGGGATGACATCCGCACACCGCAAAAAGAAGACAAGGCACAGATTCTGGCGCGCAGTCTGGCGGCCGCGATCAACGCTGGCGACAGTCAGTTGGGTGGCGATCACAAGGCCTGGCAGTGGGGCAAACTGCATGGCTACACGTGGAAAAACGCCAACGGCCAGACCGTTCGCGGGCCGCTGGCAGCCGGCGGCGATCACACCACGCTCAATACCGCGGCGTTTGCCTGGGGCAAGGACTTCAACACCACGCGGGCGCCGTCGATGCGTTTCATCGTCGACTTCAGCCAGAGCGAGCCGCTGATGGGCCAGAACGGCACCGGCCAGTCCGGCAACCCGGCGAGCCCGAACTACCTCAACGGCATCGATGCGTGGCTCAAGGGCCAGTACATCGGCTTGCCGATGCAGCCGCAGAACTTTGACCGGGTGTATGGCAAGACGCGTTTGACCCTCACCCCGAGCAAATAAACGCAATCCCTCCCTGTGGGAGCGGGCTTGCTCGCGAAGGCGTCGTGTCAGGCGATTTTGTATTGCCTGACACACTGCATTCGCGAGCAAGCCCGCTCCCACATTGGTTTTGCATCGCCTGGGAAATAATCGATAGAACTTCCGGACTCGCGCCAACCTCTTAGCTAACAAGCCCTCCATTCTGGTAACGACATGGACCTTGTTATCGCCCGCCCCGAAGGTTTGTATTGCCCGGCCGGGGACTTCTACATTGACCCGTGGCGCCCGGTCGAGCGCTCGGTGATCACTCATGCCCACGGCGATCACGCCCGTAACGGCAATCAGCACTACCTTGCCAGCAGCGCCAGCGAAGGGATTTTGCGTGCGCGTCTGGGTCAGGACATCAACCTGCAAACCCTCGCCTACGGCCAGCGGCTGACCCACCACGGGGTGACCTTGAGTTTCCATCCTGCCGGGCATGTGCTCGGTTCGGCCCAGGTGCGTCTGGAATACGGCGGTGAAGTCTGGGTCGCGTCGGGGGATTACAAAATCGAACCCGATGGCACCTGCGCGCCGTTCGAACCGGTGCGCTGCCACACCTTCATCACCGAATCGACGTTCGGCCTGCCGATCTACCGCTGGCAGCCGCAGGCGCAGGTGTTCAGCGAGATCAATCAGTGGTGGCAGGCGAACATCGCGGCGGGCAAGGCCAGCGTGCTGCTCTGTTATTCGTTCGGCAAAGCCCAGCGAATTCTGCACGGGATCGACGCCAGCCTCGGCCCGATCCTCAGCCACGGCGCGGTCGAGCCGCTGAACCGGGTCTACCGCGAGGCCGGCGTGTACCTGCCGCCGACGATTTATGCCGGCGACATCAAAAAGTCCGACCCGATCATGCGTCAAGCGCTGGTGATCGCCCCGCCCTCGGCCGGTGGCAGCACCTGGATGCGCCGTTTCGGTGATTTCAGTGATGCCTTCGCCAGCGGCTGGATGCGCCTGCGCGGTACTCGGCGGCGTCGTGGGGTGGATCGCGGCTTTGTGCTGTCGGACCACGCCGACTGGCCGGGCCTGCTCTGGGCCATCGAACAGACCGGCGCCGAGCGCGTGATGGTGACCCACGGTTCAATCGGCGTGCTGGTGCGCCATCTGCGTGAACAAGGCCTGGACGCGCAGGGTTTCAACACCGAGTACGGCGACGACGAAGAGGAAAACATCGACGCCGAACCTGCCATCGCCGAGGTGCAAGCATGAAAGCCTTCGCCGAGTTGTACGCCGAACTCGACGCCACCACGTCCAGCAACGCCAAACTGGCGGCGATGCAAAGTTACTTCGCCCAGGCTGCACCGCAGGATGCGGCGTGGGCGGTGTACTTCCTGTCCGGTGGGCGCCCACGGCAATTGGTGCCGGTGCGCATCCTGCGCGAACTGGCGGTAGAGGTCTCGGGGCTGCAACCATGGCTGTTCGAGGAAAGTTATCAGTCCGTCGGCGATCTGGCGGAAACCATTTCCCTGGTGCTACCGGAGAATTCGCACAGCTCCGCGGCGGGCCTCGCCGAATGGATCGAAGACAAGCTGCTGCCGCTGCGCGGTGAAACCCCGGAATACCTCGCCCGCCAACTGCCCGCGCTGTGGGCGCAACTGGATCGGCCGAGCCTGATGCTGTGCATAAAGTTGATCACCGGCAGCTTCCGCGTCGGCGTGTCGAAATTGCTGGTCACTCGCGCTCTGGCGTCGATGGCAGGGCTCGACAGCAAACGCGTGGCGCAACGACTGGTGGGTTACACCGACCTGTCGAACCGGCCGAACGCGGCCAGCTACCTGAAACTGATCGCGCCGGAGTCCGCCGACGAACACGCCCAGCGCGGCGGCCAGCCCTACCCGTTCTTCCTCGCCCACGCCTTGTCGCAACCGGTCGAGGAATTTGAAGGGCTATTGGGGCCGGCGAGCCACTGGCAGGTGGAATGGAAGTGGGATGGCATCCGCGCGCAGGTGGTCAAGCGCGAGGGTCGGCTGTGGGTCTGGTCGCGGGGTGAAGAACTGGTCACCGAGCGCTTTCCCGAGTTCGACACACTGGTTCACGCGTTACCCGACGGCACGGTGATCGACGGGGAAATCGTGGTCTGGAAAAGCACTCATCCGAGCACCGAAGACGCCTTCGATCCGCAATCGAGCGCACCGCCGGCGGTGCAACCGTTCGCCCTGCTGCAGCAACGCATCGGGCGCAAAACCCTCGACAAGAAAATCCTCGAAGAAGTGCCGGTGGTGGTGCTCGCCTACGACTTGCTGGAGTGGCAGGGCGAAGACTGGCGCAACCGTCCGCAGGCCGAACGGCGGGCGCAACTGGAGCAAGTCATCGCCCACGGTAACAACCCGGTGTTACTGCCCTCGCCGATTCTGACCGGCAGCGACTGGTTCGACCTCGCCCGTCAGCGTGAAGCCTCGCGGCGACTGGGGGTCGAGGGCATGATGCTCAAGGCCCGCGATGCCCTGTATGGCGTGGGCCGGACCAAGGACATGGGCGTGTGGTGGAAGTGGAAAGTTGACCCGTTCAGCGTCGATGCGGTGTTGATCTACGCCCAGCGCGGACATGGCCGGCGCGCCAGTCTGTACAGCGATTACACCTTCGCCGTGTGGGACGGCCCGCCAGAATCCAGCCAACGAGCGCTGGTGCCGTTCGCCAAGGCCTATTCGGGGCTGACCGACGAGGAAATGCGCCAGGTCGACAGCATCGTGCGCAAGACCACCGTGGAAAAATTCGGCCCGGTCAGCAGCGTCAAGCCGAGTCTGGTGTTCGAACTGGGTTTCGAAGGCATCGCCCTGTCGCGACGGCACAAGAGCGGGATCGCCGTGCGCTTTCCGCGAATGCTGCGCTGGCGGCAGGACAAGACGGTGGATGAGGCCGACAGCCTGGCGACGCTGCAGGATTTGCTGGCCTGACCCGGTTTCCGGGGACACCGATCACATTTAACTGGATGAACGCCCTGTGGCGAGGGAGCTTGCTCCCGCTCGGCTGCGCAGCAGTCGCAAAAAACGGTCTGTCTGAAAAATCCAGGGGAGTGCTTCGCCCTCCAGCGGGAGCAAGCTCCCTCGCCACAAGGGCTCATCCCATCCCTTAACGACCCAAGTTGGTGCAGCCTTCAACGGCCGCCCATTCTTGTGCACCAATCCTTCTCCCTCCTCCCTCCCCCAACCTTTTAAAACACTTGTTCGGGACTCTGGTTCGGAAATTGCTACTTTCTATAGGTCGTACGCGTTGCAGTAACAATAATTCTGCGCCACAAGCGCTCATATTGGTTCTTAGGGATTGAATAATGAAAAAAGCATTGCTGACCCTTTCTGCACTGGCGTTGTGCATGGCTGCCGGCTCCGCGCTGGCCAAGGAATACAAAGAGCTGCGTTTTGGCGTTGATCCTTCCTACGCACCGTTCGAGTCGAAAGCGGCCGACGGCAGCCTGGTGGGCTTCGACATCGACCTGGGCAACGCGATCTGCGCCGAGCTGAAGGTCAAGTGCAAATGGGTTGAAAGCGACTTCGACGGCATGATTCCGGGCCTCAACGCCAACAAATTCGACGGTGTGATCTCGTCGATGACCGTGACCCCGGCCCGTGAAAAGGCGATCGATTTCTCCAGCGAGCTGTTCTCCGGCCCGACTTCCTACGTGTTCAAGAAGGGTTCCGGCCTGAGCGATGACGTCGCTTCCCTCAAGGGTAAGTCGGTCGGTTACGAGCAAGGCACCATCCAGGAAGCCTACGCCAAGGCTGTGCTGGAGAAGGCCGGGGTGAAAATCCAGGCTTACGCCAACCAGGATCAGGTCTACGCCGACCTGAAAAACGGCCGTCTCGACGCCTCGATCCAGGACATGCTGCAAGCCGAACTGGGCTTTTTGAAGTCGCCGGATGGCGCCAACTATGAAGTGAGCAAGCCGGTCGACAGCGAATTGCTGCCAGCCAAAACCGCTGTCGGTATTAAGAAAGGTAACAAAGAGCTGAAGGCGCTTTTAGATAAAGGTATCAAAGCGTTACACGATGACGGCAAATACGCCGAGATTCAAAAGAAACACTTTGGCGATCTGAATCTGTACAGCGGTAAATAATGCCCTGGCGCCCATCACTCGATGGGCGCCTTTTCCATCCGCTCAGGTTGCTGATTTATGTTCGAAAACCTCTTACAAAATCTGGGGCTCTCCGCCTTCAGCCTCAAGGGTTTCGGCCCGTTGCTGTTGGAAGGCACCTGGATGACCATCAAATTGTCGGCGTTGTCGCTGCTGGTGGCCGTGTTGCTCGGCCTCCTGGGCGCCAGTGCCAAACTGTCGAAATCGAAACTGCTGCGCCTGCCTGCCCAGCTCTACACCACGCTGATTCGCGGGGTGCCGGATCTGGTGCTGATGCTGTTGATCTTCTACAGCCTGCAAACCTGGCTGACGGCCCTGACCGACGTCATGGAGTGGGACTACATCGAAATCGACTCTTTCACCGCCGGGGTGATCACCCTGGGCTTCATCTATGGCGCGTATTTCACCGAAACCTTCCGTGGGGCGATCCTCGCCGTACCGCGCGGTCAGGTCGAAGCGGCCACCGCCTACGGCCTCAAGCGTGGCCAGCGTTTTCGCTTCGTGGTGTTCCCGCAAATGATGCGCTTCGCCCTGCCGGGCATCGGCAACAACTGGATGGTGATGCTCAAGGCCACCGCGCTGGTGTCGATCATCGGTCTGGCGGATCTGGTCAAAGCCGCGCAGGACGCCGGTAAAAGCACCTATCAACTGTTCTACTTCCTGGTACTCGCCGCCTTGATCTATCTGCTGATCACCAGTGCTTCGAACGTCATCCTGCGCTGGCTCGAGCGTCGCTACGCCGCCGGTGCCCGGGAGGCCGTACGATGATCGAACTCCTGCAGGAATACTGGAAACCCTTCCTTTATACCGACGGCAACAACATCACCGGGCTGGCGATGACGATGTGGCTGCTCAGCGCCTCGATCTTCATTGGCTTTCTGGTGTCGATCCCGTTGTCGATTGCCCGGGTGTCCTCGCACTTCTATGTGCGCTGGCCGGTGCAGTTCTACACCTACCTGTTCCGGGGCACGCCGCTCTACATCCAGTTGCTGATCTGCTACACCGGGATCTACAGCCTGGCCGCCGTGCGCGCGCAGCCGTTGCTCGACAGTTTCTTTCGCGATGCGATGAACTGCACGATCCTCGCGTTCGCCCTGAACACCTGCGCTTACACCACGGAGATTTTCGCCGGGGCGATCCGCAGCATGAACCATGGCGAAGTCGAAGCGGCCAAGGCCTACGGTCTGACCGGCTGGAAGCTGTACGCCTACGTGATCATGCCGTCAGCGCTGCGTCGCTCGTTGCCGTATTACAGCAACGAAGTGATCCTGATGCTGCACTCGACCACCGTGGCCTTCACCGCGACCATCCCCGACATCCTGAAAGTTGCGCGGGACGCCAACTCGGCGACCTACCTGACCTTCCAGTCGTTCGGCATCGCCGCGCTGATCTACCTGACCATTACCTTTGCGCTGGTCGGCCTGTTCCGCCTCGCCGAACGCCGATGGCTGGCGTTCCTCGGGCCGACCCACTAGGAAAACCTGTAATGCGACACCAGATCCATGACCTGTTGGCCCCGGTGCCGGGGACCGCACGACAGATCCACAGCTTCCACTTCGGCCCGGAGCAGGCCCAAGGCAAGATCTACATCCAGTCCTCGCTGCATGCCGATGAAATGCCCGGCATGCTCGTCGCCTGGCATCTCAAGCAGCGCTTGGCGGATCTGGAAGCCGCCGGGCGCCTGCGTAGCCAGATCGTGCTGGTGCCGGTAGCCAATCCGGTCGGCCTTGAACAAGTGCTGATGGACGTGCCGCTGGGCCGTTACGAACTGGAGAGCGGGCAGAATTTCAATCGCTGGTTCGTCGACCTCAGCGAAGAAATCGGCAACGACATCGAGGGCAAGCTGGGCGACGACCCGCAGCGCAACCTTGAGCTGATCCGCACCAGCCTGCGCAACGCCCTCGCCCGCCAGACCGCCGCCACGCAACTGCAGTCCCAGCGCCTGACCCTGCAACGGCTGGCGTGCGATGCCGACATGGTGCTGGACCTGCATTGCGATTTCGAATCGGTGGTTCATCTCTACACCACGCCCGAGGCGTGGCCGCAGGTCGAGCCGCTGGCGCGTTACATCGAAGCCCAGGCCAGTCTGCTGGCCACCGATTCCGGCGGCCAGTCGTTCGACGAATGCTTCACCCTGCTGTGGTGGCAACTGCAGGAACGCTTTGGCGAGCACTTCGCGATTCCGCTGGGCAGCTTTTCGGTGACCGTCGAATTGCGCGGCCAGGGTGACGTCAATCATCCGATGGCCAGCCGTGATTGCCAGGCATTGCTCGACTACCTGGTGCAATTCGGCGCGATTGTCGGCGAACCGGCAGCGTTGCCGTCGCTGCCCTTCGCCGCCACGCCACTGGCGGGTGTCGAACCGGTGGTGACGCCCGTTGGCGGCCTGCTGGTGTACACCGCACAGGCCGGGCAATACCTCGACGCCGGGCAACAGATTGCCGAAATCATCGACCCGATCACTGATCGGGTGACCTCTATTTGCTGTACCGCTGCCGGCGTGATGTACGCCCGCTCGCTGCGGCGCATGGCCACTGCCGGAATGGTCATCGCCCACGTGGCGGGCGCCGAAGCCTATCGCAGCGGCTACCTACTTTCGCCTTGAGGATGTCTGTCCCATGTACAAATTGACTGTTGAAGGTCTGCACAAAAGCTACGGCGACCATCAGGTACTCAAAGGCGTTTCGCTCAAGGCCAAAACCGGCGACGTGATCAGCCTGATCGGCGCCAGCGGCTCGGGCAAAAGCACCTTTTTGCGCTGCATCAACTTCCTCGAACAACCCAACGATGGCGCCATGAGCCTCGATGGCCAGGCGATCCGCATGGTCACCGACCGCCACGGCATGCACGTCGCCGACCCGAACGAGTTGCAACGCCTGCGCACGCGCCTGGCGATGGTGTTCCAGCACTTCAACCTGTGGAGCCACATGACCGTGCTGGAAAACATCACCATGGCCCCGCGCCGGGTGCTGGGTTGCAGCAAGCAGGAAGCCGAAGACCGCGCCCGCCGTTACCTGGACAAGGTCGGCCTGCCCGCACGGGTTGCCGATCAATACCCGGCGTTTCTCTCTGGCGGCCAGCAACAGCGGGTGGCGATTGCCCGGGCGCTGGCGATGGAACCGGAAGTCATGCTATTCGACGAACCGACCTCGGCGCTCGACCCGGAGCTAGTGGGTGAGGTGTTACGGGTGATTCAGGGTCTGGCTGAAGAAGGCCGGACGATGATCATGGTCACCCATGAAATGAGCTTTGCACGCAAGGTATCGAGTCAGGTGCTGTTTCTGCATCAAGGGCTGGTGGAAGAAGAAGGTGCGCCGGAAGATGTGCTGGGCAATCCGAAGAGTGAACGGCTGAAGCAGTTCCTCAGCGGTAACCTCAAGTAACCCCGTACACAGTTCCCCTGTGGGAGCGGGCTTGCTCGCGAAAGCGGTGTGTCAGTCAAAACTGTTCTAACTGGCACACCGCTTTCGCGAGCAAGCCCGCTCCCACAGGGGTATGTGCTCGCACAAAATTAAACTTGTCCCTCAACGGCGCGGTCACTGAAGGAACACCTTCAGAGCGCAAGCCGCCGGTATGTCCACCTCCACCGACTTCGCAAAACTCTGGTTCAGCGCACGCGGCTGGAAGCCGTTCGCCTTTCAGAAAAACGTCTGGGCCGCCGTTAAAAAAGGTCAGTCAGGCCTGCTCCACGCCAGTACCGGCGCCGGTAAAACCTATGCGGTGTGGTTCGCTGCGCTCAACCGCTTCGCCCGTTTGGCCGCGCCCGCAGCCACAACCAGCAAACGCAAACCCCAGAGCGAACCACTGACCGTGCTGTGGATCACGCCGATGCGCGCCCTCGCGGCCGACACTGCTCGCGCCCTGCAAGCGCCGGTCAGCGATTTGCAGATCCCGTGGAGCATCGGCCTGCGCACCGGCGACACCAGCAGCGCCGAACGCGCGCGTCAGGGCCGGCGCCTGCCGACCACGCTGATCACCACCCCGGAAAGCCTGACCCTGCTGCTCGCCCGTGCCGACGCCAAAACTGCCTTGTCGAGCCTGCGGATGATCGTCGTCGATGAATGGCACGAGCTGCTTGGCAACAAACGCGGCGTACAGCTGCAACTGGCCCTCGCCCGCCTGCGCCACTGGCAACCCGAGCTGATCGTCTGGGGCGTGTCCGCTACCCTCGGTAATCAAGCCCACGCCGAACAGGTGCTGATCCCACAGGGCGGTGGCATCAGCGTGCAAGGCCAGAGCGAAAAATCACTCAAGGTCGACACCTTGATCCCACCCGCCATCGAGCGTTTTCCCTGGGCCGGGCACATCGGCCTGAAGATGCTGCCGCAGGTTGTTGCCGAACTCGACGCCTGCGCCAGCAGCCTGGTGTTCACCAACACCCGCGCGCAGTCGGAGATCTGGTATCAGGCGTTGCTCGAAGCGCGGCCGGACTGGGCCGGGTTGATCGCGCTGCACCACAGCTCACTGTCCCGCGAGACCCGCGACTGGGTCGAGCAAGCGTTAAAGGACGGAAAGTTGAAAGCCGTGGTCTGCACCTCGAGCCTGGATCTGGGCGTGGACTTTTTACCGGTGGAACGGGTGCTGCAAATCGGTTCGGCCAAAGGCGTGGCGCGACTGATGCAACGCGCCGGGCGCTCCGGTCACGCGCCGGGGCGCACCTCGCGAGTGACGCTGGTGCCGACCCACAGCCTGGAACTGATCGAAGCCGCTGCCGCAGGCGACGCGGTGGAGCAACGACACATCGAACCGCGTCTGTCGCCGCATAAACCGCTGGATGTGCTGGTGCAGCATTTGGTCAGCATGGCGCTGGGCGGTGGCTTTATTCCCCAAGATTTGTACGAAGAAGTGCGTGGCGCCTGGGCCTATCGTGATCTCACCTTGGCGGATTGGGCCTGGGCGCTGGCGTTCGTACGTCACGGCGGGCTTTCTCTGACAGCCTATCCGGATTACCGCCGGGTCGAACCGGACGAACACGGCGTCTGGCGTGTCCCCGATGCGCGGTTGGCGCGACGTCATCGCATGAGCATCGGCACCATCGTCAGCGACGCGAGCATCCATCTGAAATTCTGGAGCAAGGGCGGTGGCGGCAAGCAGTTGGGCAGTGTCGAGGAAGGCTTTATCGCGCGCCTGAAACCGGGTGACGGTTTTCTGTTCGCCGGGCGTTTGCTGGAATTGGTGCGCGTGGAAAACATGACCGCGTACGTCAAACGCAGCACCGCGAAAAAAGCCGCCGTGCCGCGCTGGAATGGCGGGCGGATGCCGCTTTCCAACGAACTGGCCGCCGCCGTGGTCAGCCGCTTTACGGCGGCAGCACGGGGTGAGTTCGCCGGCCCGGAAATGCAGGCGCTGCAACCATTGCTGCAAACCCAGGCGCGCTGGTCGGGCCTGCCTACCTCCGACAGCCTGTTGGCCGAAGTGCTGAAATCCCGCGAGGGCTGGCACCTTTTCCTCTACCCGTTTGCCGGGCGTCAGGCGCATCTGGGGCTCGCCAGCCTGTTGGCGTGGCGCGTGAGTCAGCGCCAGCCGCTGACGTTTTCGATTGCAGTGAATGATTACGGGCTGGAGTTGCTCAGCGCCACGCCGGTCGATTGGTCCGGGCAACTCGATGTGGCGCTGCTCAGCCCCGATCATCTGTTGCGCGACGTGCTGGCCAGCCTCAATGCCGGGGAGCTGGCGTTGCGGCGCTTCCGTGAAATCGCGCGGATCGCCGGGCTGGTGTTCGCCGGTTATCCCGGCGCGCCGAAAAGCACCCGTCAGGTGCAGGCCTCCAGCGGGTTGTTCTTTGAAGTGTTCAAGCAATACGACACCGACAACCTGCTGCTGGCTCAGGCCGGGGAAGAAGTCCTACGCGAAGAACTGGATATTCGTCGTCTGGAACAGACACTGGAGCGGATCAACCGGATGAAACTGGACATGCACCTGATTAAACGTCCTACACCGCTGGGCTTTCCATTACTGGTCGAGCGCATGCGCGAAAGCATGAGTTCGGAAAAACTCGCCGACCGTATCCGGCGCATGGTCGGCGATCTGGAAAAATCCGCGGACAAGGGTAAAACCTCATGAGCGCAGCTTATCCCGTGCGCCTGGCCGGTGAGGAACTCTGGTTGCTGCCGGAAAAGGCCCTGTACTGGCCGGCGCAGCAAGCGCTGCTGATCGCCGATGTGCATTTCGGCAAGGCTGCGGCCTACCGCAGCCTCGGCCAGCCAGTGCCGCAGGGCACCACGGCGGCCAACATCGAAGTGCTCGACCGCTTGCTGGCGAGACTGCCCTGCCGGCAGCTGATTTTCCTCGGCGACTTTCTGCACGGCCCCGGTTCGCATGCAGCGGGCACCCTGAATGCCTTGGCCGAATGGCGTGCACGTCATGCCGATCTGCCGATGACGCTGATTCGTGGCAATCACGACAAACGCGCCGGCGATCCGCCCCAGTCGTTGAACATCCGGGTAGTGCCGGAGCCGCTGCTGCTCGGGCCGTTTGCCTTGCAGCACGAACCCGACCCGCATCCCGAACGCCATGTGCTGGCCGGGCACGTGCATCCGGTCTATCGGCTCAATGGCAAGGGGCGGCAGCGTTTACGGCTGGCATGTTTCCGCCTGGGCGAACGCTTGAGTCTGCTGCCGGCGTTTGGCGCGTTTACCGGCGGCTTTGCGGTGGAGAAGGATGACGCCTGCAGGATTTTTGTCATCGGTGGTGACGAAATATGGCCAGTCAGCTGAGGTCTTGGGCAAACCTCAGCTGACTGGCCATTCATGGGGCAGTGGCTCAGGCCACTGGCGCGGGTGGCGGCTCGTCCGGCAGCGTTGGCTCGCCCGGTTCGGTCGGTTGTTCGTTGGGGGTGTCGGGATCAGGCTGGCCGGGAATCCCGCCGGCCATGTTCAGCGGGTGTGCCAGCAGAGACCAGGCCAGTACGCCAACCTGATTGGGCTCAAGCCTTGCCAGTTCGGCGGTGATATGCGGATCGATCTTCATGGAACCCTCCTCGGCGAAGGCCCGCTTTGCCAGAAGCAAAAACGGGCAGTACACCCCATAGAGTGTCTGCCCGCCAAAGAATTCCCGCGAACTGCCGGATGGATCAGGTACGCGGCAGAGTCACGCCACGCTGGCCCTGATATTTACCGCCGCGATCCTTGTACGAAACTTCGCACTGCTCGTCGGATTCGAGGAACAGCATCTGCGCCACGCCTTCGTTGGCGTAGATTTTCGCCGGCAGGTTGGTGGTGTTGGAGAATTCCAGCGTCACGTGACCTTCCCACTCAGGCTCGAGCGGAGTGACGTTGACGATGATGCCGCAGCGCGCGTAGGTGCTTTTACCCAGGCAGATGGTCAATACGTTGCGCGGAATGCGGAAGTATTCGACGGTGCTGGCCAGGGCGAAGGAGTTCGGCGGAATGATGCAGACGTCGCTGTGAATGTCGACGAAGCTGCCGGCGTCGAAGTTCTTCGGATCGACGATCGCCGAATTGATGTTGGTGAACACCTTGAAATGGTTGGTGCAGCGCACATCGTAGCCGTAGCTCGACACACCGTAGGAAATCACACGGCTGTCGTCGCTGCCGCGCACCTGGCGCTCGACGAAAGGCTCGATCATGCCGTGTTCCTGCGCCATGCGGCGAATCCACTTGTCCGATTTGATGCTCATGGCGGGTGTCCTGAATAGCGAGGTGGAAAAAATCTGTCCGGCATCTTACCGGGCGCGCCGCCGTGTTCAAAGTCCACACTGAAATTCTCGCCGAACACGCTGGAAATACGGGTTCTGGCGACGAACTGTCACACCGCCGATCCCTAAAACAGAGAAACCTTCGCAAGAAACATTGGCACGTTCCGGAAAAAGGGTTAAGGTGGCGCCACTGTGTTGCTTGTGTCACTGAGAATCTCTACACGATATGTTGAATTTCGATCCAACCATCTACAAGAATTTTTCCTGCTCTTTGCACTCAGTCTCGGCCAGGGTTCTTCCTGAGTCGCAGTTATCTTTGTTCAAGGAGTTACACCATGTCTAATCGCCAAACCGGTACCGTTAAGTGGTTCAACGATGAAAAAGGCTTCGGCTTCATCACTCCACAATCCGGTGACGACCTGTTCGTTCACTTCAAAGCTATCCAATCCGACGGCTTCAAAAGCCTGAAAGAAGGCCAACAGGTTTCTTTCATCGCTACCCGCGGTCAGAAAGGCATGCAAGCTGAAGAAGTACAAGTTATCTAACTTGTAGCTTCTTTAGAAAAGAGCCCCGCCCTCAAAGCGGGGCTTTTTTGTGGGCGTGTGTTTTTCCACGCGCAAAAAAAGATCGCAGCCTGCGGCAGCTTCTACAGGATGAACACCATCCCCTTGTAGGCGCTGCCGCAGGCTGCGATCTTTTGCTTGTGCTTTACCAGGCCACGCCAAACCCTGCGGTGTAGCGGGTCTTGTTCAAATCCGCGTCCTTGGTGCCGCTGATGATGTCGCGTTCAGCCTTGAGGTTGAGCGACGCCCAGTCGGTGACCTTGTAGCGCAGGCCCATCTCGGCATCCAGCGCGTAGTTGGCTACGTCAGAGAGTGGCTTGCCCAGTTCGCCATTGGTGAAGAACTCGACTTTTTTGCCGATCAGGTAGCGGTTGTAATCCCACTTCATGGCGACCGAATAGAAGTTGTCCTTGCCGCCATCGCTGTATTCGTAATCGGTGCGGTTGAGCAACGAACCGAGCGAGAACGCGCCCAGTTCGTCGTCCCAGAACTGGTAGCCCGGACCCGTACCAACGACGCGCTGACGCGACAGTTCCTCAATATAGTCACGCTTGTAGTTCAGGCGACCCTGCCAGAACCACTTGTCGGTGAGGAAGCGGTCAAGTGCGTATTCGGCGCGCCAGTTATTGGTGGTGACCTGCTCGTCCTGCACTTCGCGGTTGTATTCGCCCTCGGCGGTGTGCCGCCAGCGGCCATGACGCGCGGTGGTCTTGAAGTCAATGTCGTAGTCGTCGGTATCCTTTTCCGCACGCTGATAATCCAGGGCCAGACCAACATTACCCTTCCACACCAGATCCTCGACTACCGGTTTCGGTTTGAGAATCTGCTGGATACTCGCCAGCTCCACGGTTTTCGGCGCCTCACCGTTGGCCAAGGTGACCTTGCCGTCATCGGCGGCGGTCAGCGACTTGGCTTTTTCACCGCTGTAGGCGTCCTGCTTGACCAGCAGCTCCTGATCGCTTTGCAGGGTCTTGACCTCTTTCCAGTCGATGCTGACCGCCCCCGCATACTGGGTCTGGATCAGCAATTTGCCGCCGTCGAACAAGGAAATCTTACCGCTCAACTTGTCACCGTTCTTTAACCAGACGGTATCGGCAAGCAGCGGCGTGGAGGCACTGAAGACAGCAAGGCACAGCAAGGTTCTGGACAGCATAAGCGGATCGAGGGCTCAAGTTTGCGAGAAAAGGTCGGCATTATCCGTAGGAATAAGACCCTGACAAGGACTGACCGGGCGATTTCCATTGAGTTCATTTCTCATCTGCGCGCCGACGGATTACCCTTGACCCCATCCACCACCTCTTGTTCAGGAACGGCGCAGGTGAAAGAGCCACCCCATCCCGACGAAAGCCCGGCGCAAATCCGACGCACGGCGCTCTATTCGACACTTGCCCAAGTACCTGAGGGCAAAGTGGTCAGCTATGGTCAGTTGGCTGAACTCGCGGGGTTGGGGCGCGCCGCCCGCTGGGTCGGCCGGACCCTGAGCCAGCTACCCGCCGATACCAGGCTGCCGTGGCACCGGGTACTGGGCGCCGGCGGTCGGATCAGCCTGCCGCCGGGCAGCCCATCGGGGGACGAACAACGGGCACGATTGCGTTCTGAGGGCGTCACCGTCCTGAACAATCGTGTGGATATTCAGCGCCATGGCTGGCGTCCGATAGAGCACAGCGGTTAGAGTGCGCGCTTTGTTTTCGCAATCTTGAGGCAGACTTCAGCCCATGCCCCGTAAAACCTGGCGCGCCGCGCTCGCCGCCTATGCCAGTCCTTCGACGCTCGTGCTGTTGTTGCTCGGTTTTGCTGCCGGCCTGCCGTACATGCTGGTGTTTTCGACGCTTTCCGTCTGGCTGCGTGAAGCCGGTGTTGCCCGTGAAACCATCGGCTACGCCAGCCTGATAGGCCTGGCCTACGCCTTCAAATGGGTGTGGTCACCGCTGCTCGACCAATGGCGCCTGCCTTTATTGGGCAAGCTTGGCCGCCGCCGTTCGTGGCTGGTGCTCTCGCAGACCCTGGTGATTCTGGGCCTGATCGGCATGGGCTTCTGTGATCCGCAGAAACACCTGTCCTGGCTGATCGCCATTGCCGTCATCGTCGCCTTCGCCTCCGCCACCCAAGACATCGCGGTCGACGCCTATCGCCTGGAAATCGCCGACGACAGCCGCCAGGCCGCGCTGGCTGCCAGTTACATGTCCGGCTATCGCGTCGCCGCCCTGCTCGCCACGGCGGGCGCGCTGTTCTTTGCCGAAGGCTTCGGCTCCACCGGTTTCAACTATCAACACTCGGCCTGGACCGGCACCTACGCCCTGTTCGGGGTATTGATGATCCCTGCCCTGCTGACCTCGCTGCTGATGCGCGAACCGCCAGTGCCACTGCGCACGCAGTTGCAGGCCGGCCGCTACAGTTTCGGGCATCAACTGGCCTCGGTATTCGTGCTGATCGTGTTGCTGGTGTCGGTTCCGGCGATGTTCACCCAGCTCTACAACACCGATTTCGCCGGCGTGCTGTTCGGCAATATGAGCCCGCTCGACCTGTTGCTCGAAGACCGCGCCTTTCTGCGCGCCATCCTCTACACCCTGCTCACCGGCCTGTGCCTGTCGACCATGGGCCGTCGCGGCCTGGCGCCGGTGCTGACCCCGGTCAACGACTTCATCCTGCGCTACCGCTGGCAGGCATTGCTGTTGCTCGGGCTGATCGCCACTTACCGGATGTCCGACACGGTGATGGGCGTGATGGCCAACGTGTTCTATATCGACCAGGGCTTCACCAAGGATCAGATCGCCAGCGTCAGCAAGATCTTCGGCCTGATCATGACCCTCCTCGGCGCCGGGATGGGCGGTCTGCTGATCGTGCGCTTCGGCATCCTGCCGATCCTGTTCATTGGCGGCGCAGCTTCGGCGGCAACCAACCTGCTGTTCGTGATGCTGGCTGACATGGGCCCGAACCTGCAGATGCTGGTGGTGACCATCTCCCTCGACAACTTCAGTTCGGGGATGGCGACCTCAGCCTTCGTCGCCTACCTGTCGAGTCTGACCAACCTGAAGTTCTCGGCCACCCAGTACGCCCTCCTCAGCTCGATCATGCTGTTGCTGCCGCGCCTGATCGGCGGTTATTCCGGGGTAATGGTCGAGAAGTTCGGCTACCACAACTTCTTCATGATCACGGCGTTGCTCGGCGTGCCGACCCTGGTGCTGATCGCCCTGCACTGGTTTCAGGAAAACCGCCGCGAAGGCCCGACACCAACGCCCGAGCCTGTGCCGACCAGCGTGGTCGAAGAGTCGTAGGACAATTCAGATACGGCGGGTGGATTCCCGCCGTTGAGCCTCACCGCCGAGCGCAATCCTGTACGTCGGCAAATCTCGCCGGTACACTGCTCCGTCATTTCCAGTCATAGCAACCGACAACGGCCAACCATGCGCACCAGTCAATTTTTGCTCGCCACACAGAAAGAAACGCCTTCCGATGCGGTCGTCGTCAGCCATCAGCTGATGCTGCGCGCCGGCATGATCCGCAAACTCGCTTCGGGCCTGTACACCTGGCTGCCGATGGGCTTGCGGGTAATGCGCAAGGTTGAAGCCATCGTTCGCGAAGAAATGAACGCTGCCGGTTCTCTTGAAGTGTTGATGCCGAGCACCCAACCGGCCGAGTTGTGGCAGGAATCGGGGCGCTGGGAAGAATACGGCCCTGAGCTGCTGCGCATCAAAGACCGCCACGGTCGCGACTTCTGCGCGGGCCCGACCCACGAAGAAGTGATCACCGATCTGATGCGCAACGAGTTGAGCAGCTACAAGCAGCTGCCGATCAACCTGTACCAGATCCAGACCAAATTCCGTGACGAAATCCGCCCACGCTTCGGTTTGATGCGCGGCCGCGAATTCATCATGAAGGACGCCTACTCGTTCCACGCCGATCAGGCTTCGCTGCAGGTCACCTACGACCGCATGCATCAGGCGTACTGCAACGTGTTCACCCGTCTGGGTCTGAAATTCCGTCCGGTTGAAGCCGACAACGGTTCGATCGGTGGCGCTGGCTCCCATGAATTCCACGTACTGGCCGAGTCCGGCGAAGACGATATCGTCTTCAGCAACGGCTCCGACTACGCCGCGAACATCGAGAAAGCCGAGGCTGTGCCACGCGAAACCTCGCGTCCAGCACCGACCGAAGAGCTGCGCCTGGTCGACACCCCAGACACCAAGACCATTGCCGCCCTGGTGGAAAAATTCAATCTGCCGATTGAAAAGACCATCAAGACCCTGATCGTCCACGCCGAAGAGCCAGGCAAGCTGATTGCCCTGGTCATCCGTGGCGACCACGAGCTCAACGAAATCAAGGCCGCCCAGCAGCCGGGCGTTGCCAGCCCGCTGGTCATGGCTTCCGATGCCGAACTGCGTGACGCCATTGGCGCCGGCGCCGGTTCGCTCGGCCCGCTGAACCTGCCACTGCCAATCATCATCGACCGCTCGGTCGAACTGATGAGCGACTTCGGTATCGGCGCGAACATCGACGACAAGCACTACTTCGGCGTGAACTGGGAGCGCGATCTGCCGGTTCCGACCGTCGCCGACCTGCGTAACGTCGTCGCCGGTGACCCAAGCCCGGACGGCAAAGGCACCCTGGAAATCAAGCGCGGCATCGAAGTCGGGCACATCTTCCAGCTGGGCAACAAGTACAGCAAGGCGATGAAGTGCGAAGTGCTGGGCGAGAACGGCAAGCCGGTCACCCTGGAAATGGGTTGCTACGGTATCGGCGTATCCCGCGTGGTGGCTGCTGCCATCGAGCAGAACAACGACGACAAAGGCATCATCTGGAGCGACACCCTGGCGCCGTTCCAGATCGCCCTGGTACCGCTGCGTTATGAAACCGAGCAGGTGCGCGAAGCCACTGACAAGCTGTACGCAGAACTGACTGCGGCCGGTTTCGAAGTGCTGCTGGACGATCGCGACAAGAAAACCAGCCCGGGCATCAAGTTCGCGGACATGGAGCTGATCGGCATTCCACACCGGATCGTGGTCAGCGACCGCGGTCTCGCCGAAGGCAACCTGGAATACAAGAGCCGCACCGAGGCCGAAGCGCAAGCGCTGCCGGTTGCCGATGTGCTGTCCTTCCTTCAGGCCCGTATCCGCCGCTGAATCCAGATAGAGACCTCATGTTCAAGCGAAACACCCTGGGCCTCGGTGGCGCCGCCTTATGCGGCGCCCTGCTGGTCAGCGGCTGCGCCAATCACATGTCACAGCGCAGCGAGCACGAAGAGCGGATCGAGCGTAAATTGCTCGATCACAGCCTGCAGATCGACGTCGGTGAGCCCAAGGTGCTCGAACTGCCGCAACGCCGCGTGAAAATCAGCGAGCAGAAGACCTTCGAGGTCACCGAGTTCGAGGTCACGCGGCATTACGATCGCTATACGCCTTACCAGCCCTGGCGGAAAATCTACGAGATTCCGCTGGGTGCGGTTGCGCTGGTGGGGGGTGTCGGCGCTAACGTGGTCAACGTCTTCGCACTCGGCAACCTGCCGGACAGCATGACCAGGGACTGGTTGAGCTACGGTCTGGACGGGCTCAACCCGGCCATGAACATGCAATCCCATGGTCGCGCGCAACAGAACCTGGCCAGTATCGATGAAGTCCAGCGCGACAAGCGCATGGAGTATTCGAGCCTGCCGTGGAGCGAGCGTCCGGTGCAGGTCAAGGCTGGCAAGCAGACATTCGACATGACCACCGACCGCAACGGTGTGCTGCGCCTGAACCTGCTGGACAGTCCATTCGCCGAAAATGACCTGAATCATATCGGCAAGCTGCAGATCAGCGTTGAAGACGGCAAGGATGACGTGCACAGCGATTCGTCCCTGGCCATCAGCAGCCATTTGCGCAGCAAGTTGCTCGAAGCCCACGGTTTGATTTACGACGAT
This sequence comes from Pseudomonas sp. MWU12-2020, assembly GCF_023100605.1. NCBI lineage: Bacteria > Pseudomonadati > Pseudomonadota > Gammaproteobacteria > Pseudomonadales > Pseudomonadaceae > Pseudomonas > Pseudomonas sp. MWU12-2020. The sequence goes on along the minus strand of NZ_JALMEX010000010.1, from coordinate 198,380 downwards.
CTGGAAGACGACGAAGTGAGCCAGTGGGTCCACCGGGTCAAGCGTCTGTCGGAGCTGGGTCTGGAAGAGGAAGCCAGCGAGCTGGAGCAAAGCCTGATCGAACTGACGCGCAACGATCCTGAGTTACAGGCCGAGTTTCTCAAATCGCTGACCAAGGATGCCGGGCGTCTGGTGGCGGATCCGGGACCGAATTAAGCCTGAAAAGCTTCGCGAGCAAGCCCGCTCCCACAGTTGATCGAGTTCCTTCAGATGGAATGCAGTCAAATGTGGGAGCGGGCTTGCTCGCGAAAGCGGCATCAGCAACACCGCAGCAATTAGCGCTCAAACAACTCCATCTGCTCAAACCCACCCCGCAAATCCTCCAGCCTGACCCCCACCCCCAACAACCGCACCGGTTTCCCGCCCCGGTTGAACGCCTGCGTCAGCATCAACTGATAACTGCCCAGATCGCGCCCTGCCCCGGCTTGCTCCAGTGTGGTCTGGGTAAAGTCATGAAACTTCACTTTGACGAACGGCTTGCCCGGGCGATAGCTGCTGTCGATCCGCTCCATGCGGGTTTTCAGGGTTTCCAGCAGCTCCGGCAATTTGTCCAGGCAACTGCGCAGATCGGGCAGATCAACGTCGTAGGTGTTTTCCACGCTGATTGACTGACGGCGACTGTCGTTGTGCACCAACCGGTCATCGATCCCACGGGCCAGACTCCACAGTCGCTCACCGAAACTGCCGAATTCGCGCACCAGCGCCAACTTGTCCCACTCACGCAGTTGCAGGCAGTCGACGATGCCGAGCTTGCCCAGCTTGTCGGCGGTAACTTTGCCGACGCCGTGCAACTTGCTCACCGGCAGACCACTGACAAAATCCTCGACCTGATCCGGGGTAATCACGAACAACCCGTTGGGCTTCTTCCAGTCACTGGCGATTTTCGCCAGAAACTTGTTCGGCGCCACGCCCGCAGACACAGTGATGTGCAACTGATTGGAGACCCGGCGACGAATGTCCTGGGCAATTCGCGTGGCGCTGCCGCCAAAATGCGCGCTGTCGGAGACGTCGAGGTAGGCCTCGTCCAGCGACAGCGGTTCGATCAGGTCGGTGTAATCGCGAAAGATCGTATGAATTTCCTTGGAAGCTTCGCGATAGGCGTCCATGCGCGGCTTGACGATGGTCAGGTCGGGGCACAGCTTCAAGGCATGTCCGGATGACATCGCCGAACGCACGCCATACGCCCGTGCTTCATAGTTACAGGTAGCAATCACCCCGCGCCGATCCGCCGACCCGCCCACCGCCAGCGGCTTGCCTGCCAGGTTCGGGTCGTCTCGCATTTCGATGGCGGCGTAGAAACAGTCGCAGTCGACGTGGATGATTTTTCGTTGGGTCATGACAGAAAAGGAAACATGGCGAGCCGGATCCGCAGTATCTCACTGACACCTGTATATAGCACCAGTAGTCTGAATGTTCTTATCAGGCTGTAGGAAAACAACCATGAATTTATTTTCTCAATCGAAAATCTCCCGCCGATAGAGCTGAAAGCCTTGCCCCACCTGCCCTGCGCGCCCTTCGCCTGCCCTGCAAAAAGCGCTAACCGATTGAACAAGAACAGATTTATCTGAACTCAAGGTTGACAGACCGGCGTTCCTCTGTAGAATGCCGACACACAGACGCGGGATGGAGCAGTCTGGTAGCTCGTCGGGCTCATAACCCGAAGGTCGTCGGTTCAAATCCGGCTCCCGCAACCAAACATCAAAAAAGGCTACTCGAAAGAGTGGCCTTTTTTGTGCCTGTCTGTTTTTCAGACCGGCCTCCACATCACGCACATCCGGGCGAACAGGAATTCGTTGCATTTCCGAAACTTACCGCGCCGCTGCGACCGTTTGACGCAAATTCACACTTATTTGACCCTTTACGGGATTAGCGGTTGACACCTCGCCGTTCGCCTGTAGAATGCCGCCACACAGACGCGGGATGGAGCAGTCTGGTAGCTCGTCGGGCTCATAACCCGAAGGTCGTCGGTTCAAATCCGGCTCCCGCAACCAAACATCAAAAAAGGCTGCTCGAAAGAGTGGCCTTTTTTGTATCTGTGGAAAAAGTCCTTTCGCAACAATGATCTGTCACGCTGCAGTGAAACACTCAGGATCGTCAGACCCGCCGAGTTGCGACTATGCTTGAGTCGCAGGCAAGACGTCTGCAATCCATGACCCGCCCTCGCCGATACCCGATGAGAGGCGTAGTATTTTGTGATTATTTTTTTCTACAGGGATTGGTAACTTGGCTGGATACCTCCATCCTGTCGCGCACAATCCAAGAGGTGATTGATGCGCGCCAACTCGTCTGATCCACAAGACACCGTCACAGCAGACCATCCGATCAAGCCCGAGCGCCTGCGCTTGCTGGATCGTTTGAGCAAATACCGCCAGCCTATCGGTCTGGCGGTCACATTGCTGTTGTTTGCCATTGCGCTGATTGCCTGTCGCCATCTGCTGAGCGAACTCGATCTCTACGCGCTGCATGACTCGATCCTGGCCGTGCCGAAACCTGCTCTGCTCGGGGCATTGGGTGCGACGGTGATCGGCTTCATTATATTGCTGGGCTATGAATGGTCAGCGAGCCGCTATGCCGGCGTGACGCTGCCACCGCGCACGCTGGCGCTGGGCGGCTTCACTGCGTTTGCAATTGGCAACGCCATCGGCCTGTCGCTGCTGTCCGGCGGCTCGGTGCGCTACCGTTTATATGCACGCCATGGCTTGGGGGCATCAGAAGTCGCCCACATGACGCTGTTCGCCAGCCTGTCGCTGGGCTGCGCCCTGCCACCGCTGGCGGCTCTCGCAACCCTCAGCGACCTGCCTTCCGCTTCCGCCGCCCTGGGCCTGTCAGAGGGCCTGCTCGGCACGATTGCCATGGTGGTGCTGGGTCTGGGCGCGATTCTGGCGATCGGCATCTACCGCCGGCGCCTGCCGGAGCAACCGTACCGCGATAACCTGCTGGTCAAGGCCGGGCGCCGGACGTTGCGCCTGCCGGGCCGCCGCCTGACCTTCCTGCAACTGATCATCACCGCCCTCGACGTCGCCGCAGCAGCCACCGTGCTTTACCTGCTGCTGCCGGAAGCCCCGCCGTTCGGCGCCTTCCTGCTGGTGTACCTGCTGGCCCTGGCCGCCGGCGTCCTCAGCCATGTGCCCGGGGGTGTCGGAGTCTTCGAGGCGATCCTGCTCGCCGCGTTCGCCGACACACTCGGTGCCGCGCCACTGGCCGCCGCCCTGCTGCTCTACCGCCTGATCTATGTCGTGCTGCCGCTGCTGGTGGCCTGCCTGTTCTTGCTGATCAACGAAGGCCAGCGCCTGTTTCAGACCCAGACCATGCGCGCAGCGTCCGGTCTGGCGGCGCCCATTCTGGCGGTGCTGGTGTTCCTGTCCGGCGTGGTGCTGCTGTTTTCCGGCGCGACCCCGGAGATCGACACCCGTCTCGAACACATCGGCTTTCTGATCCCGCATCGTCTGGTCGACGCCTCGCACTTCGGCGCCAGTCTGATCGGCGTGCTGTGCCTGTTGCTCGCCCAGGGCCTGCGTCGTCGGCTGTCTGCCGCGTGGATGCTGACCACCATTCTGTTGCTGGTCGGCGCCCTGCTCTCGCTGCTCAAAGGCTTCGACTGGGAAGAAGCCACGCTGATGACACTCACCGCTGCGTTGCTGGGGGTGTTCCGCCGTTCGTTCTATCGTCCGAGCCGCCTGACCGAGCTACCGTTCTCGCCGCTGTATCTGGTGGCCAGCCTCTGCGTGCTGGGGGCTTCGACCTGGCTGCTGCTGTTCGCCTATCAGGACGTGCCTTACAGCCATCAACTGTGGTGGCAGTTCACCCTCGACGCTGACGCGCCGCGTGGCCTGCGCTCGCTGCTCGGTGCTGCCGTACTGTTGCTGGTGATCGCCCTGACCTGGCTGCTGCGCACCGCGCGCCCGGTGATTCACCTGCCGACACCGGATGAACTGGAACGCGCCTCGAAGATCCTCATGGCCTCGTCGCAACCCGATGGCGGCCTGGCACTGACCGGTGACAAGGCACTGCTGTTTCACCCCAACGACGAGGCGTTCCTGATGTACGCCCGCCGTGGCCGCAGCCTCGTGGCGCTGTACGACCCGATCGGCCCCGGCCAGCAGCGTGCCGAAATGATCTGGCAGTTCCGCGACCTGTGCGACATCCATCACACCCGTCCGGTGTTCTATCAGGTACGTGCCGAGAACCTGCCGTACTACATGGACATCGGCCTGACCGCGATCAAGCTCGGCGAAGAAGCCCGGGTCGATCTGCATCGCTTTGACCTGGAAGCCAAGGGCAAGGAGATGAAGGACCTGCGCTACACCTGGAACCGTGGGACCCGCGACGGTCTGTCGCTGGAAATCCACGAGCCGGGCCAGGCACCGATGGACGAGTTGAAAGTGATTTCCGATGCGTGGCTGACCGGCAAGAACGTGCGCGAGAAAGGTTTCTCCCTCGGTCGATTCAGCGACGATTACCTGAAGCATTTCCGCATTGCGGTGATTCGCTTCGAAGGCCGCCCGGTGGCGTTCGCCAACCTGCTCGAGACTTACAGCCATGACCTGGCCAGTCTCGATCTGATGCGCTCGCACCCGGACGCCCCCAAGCTGACCATGGAATTCCTGATGGTCGGCCTGATTCAACACTATAAGAGTCACGGATACGCGCGCTTCAGCCTGGGCATGGTGCCGTTGTCGGGGTTGCAACCCCGGCGTGGTGCACCGCTGACCCAGCGTCTGGGCTCGATGGTCTTCCGCCGTGGTGAGCAGTTGTACAACTTCCAAGGCTTGCGCCGCTTCAAAGACAAGTTCCAGCCTGACTGGGAACCCCGTTATATGGCAGTGCCCGCCGGACTCGATCCGCTGGTGGCGCTGGCCGATACTGCTGCCCTGATCGCGGGCGGCTTGACTGGATTGGTGAAACGCTGATGATTCAACGCTCCCTGAAGTACATCCTGGCCGCACTGATCGTGCTGGCCGTGATTGCCGGCGGCGGTTACTGGTACCTCAAACGCCCGGCACCGCAACCGACTCTGCAACCGCTGACTGCCGCCGACGGCACGGTCATGACCCGCGTCGTTCCCGGCACCCAGCCCAAGGCTCAGGTGCTGGTAGCGGTCAATGACGACCAGAAGCTGACCGACAACCAACTGAGCACCCTGAGCCGCAGCGCCTCGGCGCAAATCGTTCAGGTGATTCTGCCCAAGGACTGCCTGCAACAGAGCCGCGCGCTGCAAACCGGCCTGCGCGAACTGAATGGCCCGGCCACGCTGGTCAGCGGTATCGGCCCGGGCGCCGTGCTGGCCTGGCGCTGGCTGTCCGAGCAGAAGGACGACAAGGCCCAGGCCATCTCGGTTGACCTGGCCCTGGAAAAACCCGGCTGCACCCACCTGCTGCCGAAATCTGCGGCCCACGGCCATTGGCTGGTGGCATGGAACGACAACCCGGACGACACCAGCGCCGGTTTCGTGCGCGATCAACCGAACGCCGAAACCAGCATCAGCGACTACGACATCAATCTGCCGCAAGTGCTGAACAACGAGCTGCGCAAGATCCTCGTCGGCGGCGACAAGGCCAACGGCGGTCTGGCGATTCCGGTGGTTGAAGTGCCGGCCGGTCAAGCGAAGGACACCGTGACCCTGTTCCTTTCCGGTGATGGCGGCTGGCGCGACCTCGACCGCGATGTGGCCGGCGAGATGGCCAAGATTGGCTACCCGGTGGTCGGCATCGACACCCTGCGCTACTACTGGCAGCACAAGAGCCCGGAGCAAAGCGCCCTGGACCTGACCGAACTGATGCAGCACTACCGTCAGAAATGGGGCACCAAGCGCTTCATCCTGACCGGTTATTCGTTCGGTGCCGACGTCCTGCCGGCGATCTACAACCGCCTGCCGGACACCGAGCAGCAGCGCGTCGACGCCATCATCCTGCTGGCCTTCGCCCGCACCGGCAGCTTCGAAATCGAAGTCGAAGGCTGGCTCGGCAACGCCGGCAAAGAAGCCGCCACCGGCCCGGAAATGGCCAAGCTGCCAGCGGCCAAAGTAGTGTGCATCTACGGCGCCGAAGAAACCGACGAAAGCGGCTGCACCGACAAGACGGCAGTCGGCGAAGCGGTGAAACTGCCCGGCGGCCACCACTTCGACGAGAACTACCCGGCGCTGGCCAAGCGTCTGGTGGACCTGATCGAGAAGCGTCAGGCCAAGGATCAGCCCGCAGAGTGATCTGAAGCGCACCAACGAAGAGCCCCCGCAACCTCACGGTTGCGGGGGCTTTTTTACGCAAACTTGCAGCACTTCCTGCCAGTCGAAACCTCTATCGATACCGAGACTAAAGCTGAACATCTATCCACGTGATGTCATCTTCTACATCGATACAGCTGCCATCCGGCGCTGCTAGCAAGTAGCTTTGCTGTAACTCGGTTAGCTCCGCCCAAAAGCCATCGGTTGCAAATACCAGTCGTTCTCTTAGGGTCAATGAATGAAACACAAAGTCAGGGTTCGGTGCGCGACTCGCCCTCAAGCATCGAGTCACCCGGTTTCGAGCCGGATCTTGCGCCAGCTCGGAGTGGGAACGGTCGCGCCTCCAGTTAGCCTTACAGTGGGGCGACGTAATCCATTCGATCGCTCCTGCCGGCGTCACAACACCGCACGAACAATCACCCTCATACGCAAGCGTGAGTTTCCCATGAGCAGCGACACCCACCACATAACAAGTGGCGCCTGTGTGACTTGCAAACAAAACGGGGTGGAGGTCGGCCAGTATAGAAAGCAGTACCTGTTCAACAGCTTCGCACTCAGTAATATCGAGGCCGTGATCAAAGTGTTTTGACCAGACCTCTAAAACATCTTTCACAAAGGACTCAGCCAACTGGCCACTGCCAACCCTCGATGTACCGTCCGTGATAACAAATACGCCGTTTTCTCCATCACAGAGCGCTCCAGCAAAGTCATGATTGGTTCTCCTGGCTCGCCCTGCTACCGATCTGACGTGGTATTTCATGCGCTGCCCAGTTCTTTCATGCGCCCATGAATGATTTGCCCTCTTCCCGGATTGGCCTGTACCGAGCCCGAGCTTTCAATCACATAGTCAATGCCACTGAGAACCCTGAGTGCTCGAACTCCATTCGTGATGAATTCTTTGAGCTCGGATTCCGCCTGCCGAACCTCTTCTAAAAGCTCTGGACGTCCATCAATCAAGATAATGATGTCTTCGACGTCTTTATGGTATGGATCGCCACCGCCACGACCACTGAAGGCTTCCAGTTTTGTCGCGAGAAAATAGGTCGGTTTGAATATCTGGATGACGGTACCGCTGGGCAACGTAAATTTATTGGCCCGCGCCAGCCCCTCTACAAACCAGCGGTTGGCATATCCGAGAACCTCGGGATCAGAAGGCATCACGTCAACGACGATGTCGTTGAAGCGGAAACGACAGTTCACTTCATCCTCGCCAGTAATCTTGAAATTCCTGGCCGCCAACCGTTCGGTAAGCTGCTGCCAGGCGCCAATGCCTGCTAGCTCGATCACCAGGTCAACATCATCGGTGAAGCGAATGTCGTCCAGCACAACAGCATCAGTTACCAGCATGGCTGTGGTGCAGCCTCCGACAAAGGCAACCTCCGTGAGAAACGCCTCTCCCAAACCCTCAGCAACAAACTCTATAAGCTCGTAGTTGTGATCAGCGTTGGATGACATGTTATTTCAGTCCCATCCCTGCTTTTAGAATGTCGACCGCAACACCACACTCTCGCGGACCTCCAAGGCGGATTGCATCAGCAAGCGCAAGATAGTGGTAAAGGGTCCTGTCCCGCTTCACCGCTTCCGGCACTGTCTTGTAGAGCGGCTCTATCGCCTGTCCACGCTCCGCTCCAAGTGCATCTGGCCAAACCGGAATCAGTCCGCCAGCACTTTTGATGCTTTTGGACAGTGCCGGTGCTGCAAATCCCGTCGGGATGCCGCGAACCATTGCCCCGGGCTTTACAGGGAAAAAGTATTTCAGAGCGTGCTCGGTGATGTTTAGCAACTGCCGCCGGTTAACTTTTGGAAGTCCGGTGTCATAGTCATTGGTGAGCAGCCCGGACACACGACACCTGGCGATGGAATTTGAAACTTCGCTCTTGCTTAGCCCAAGTGAAGCAGACAACGCACGCAACGAGTAACCTTCACTCCAGCTCGCCAGTGGCGGAACAGCTACCGGCTCCGACCACCCTTCCCACCCCGCCTCATCGTCCAAGGGCGAATCGAAATCCTGTCGGCGGAATACAGTATCTTCACCGTCGGTGGAGTAGGTGACCAATGGTTGCCCCACCCGACCGCCCGCCGTCATTTGACTGACCACGTAGGGCTTCAACAACTCCTCGACTCTGTTCGAATTTGACTCCGACTCCATTACCCCAAGGAGGTTTTCCTCCTGAGCGTGAAGGCTGGTCATCTTGAACAAAAGCAAAATGTCTTGACTCTTCATGAAGCTTAAAACTCCACTCGTCCACATTCCATAAAACGTGGACACTTGTCTCATTCAAAATATCCGATCGTCAAGCCCTTTATACGGCCCCCCTCCTGTGGCGCCAACTCGAGAATCCACCGCCCCCGAGATTGCTCGCCACCTTAATTCCGGTTACCGGTGTCGCAATATCAGATGACGTCCGCATACCTTGTAGGCAAACTCCTAATCTCGTGTTTGGGCACTTTGCCGCTCTGTTGCGCTTTTTTTCGACGGGATACTCTCCAGAGGTCGCTGACCAATTCAGTGATCGGGTGTGGTAACCCGGCTAAGCAAAGTGCAACAACGCTCCCAACACGACTCAGGTGTTTTTACGTCTGCAATTCCGAGTCATGGCGGCTGTGCGTGGGAGACCTTCGGGTCTGCCGGTTTCTTTGCTCTCCCGGTTTACCACCCTGCGTACAGCTGCCACCCATTCGTGTGGTAACGAATGCGGCAGCTCCTCGTTTTATGGAGCGAAACAATGAGCAAACAAAGTCCTTCATCACCTTCGGACCTCACAACCGTCGGCTTTACCTCTTTCCTCTACAACTCGGATCTGGCGCTATTCAACGTCCGCTCCGGTGTCCCCGTCATTGATGCACTGTCGCAAGCTTCCGATCTGCTATTCCTCGCCAAATCCTTCGCTGAGGACGCTGCCTTCATCAAAGACACCGACCGCCATGCCTGGGCTGCGCATTACATGACGGTGATGGGCAAAGCCTTGATTGATGACGTGATCCAAGCGCTGATGCCGCGACCTGCGCGGACGAAGACCGAATCTGAAGAAGAATTGCCTGAAAGCCACTGACACCACAGAATCCTTGTGGGAGCGAGCTTGCTCGCGAATGCGGTGGATCAGCCACCACATGTCTCGACTGACATTCGGCCTTCGCGAGCAAGCTCGCTCCCACAGGGGATTTGCAGTGAGTTAGAGGTTTATGTGAAGCACAGAAAAGCCCCCGCCAGCTACAAGGCTGACGGGGGCTTTTCAGTTGATGCAGGCCTACATTTCCACCTGCGTCCCCAACTCAATCACCCGGTTCAGCGGCAGATTGAAGAAGCGCAAATTGCCGTTGGCATTCTTCAACATGAATGCGAACAGCGCCTCGCGCCAGCGGGCCATGCCTTCGAGTTTCGAGGCGATTACCGTTTCGCGGCTGAGGAAGTAGGTGGTGCGCATCGGGCTGAAGTCCAGATCATCCAGATGGCACAGTTTCAATGCCTGCGGCACGTCCGGCTCGTCGGTGAAGCCGAAGTGCAGGATCACCCGGAAGAAGCCTTCGCCGTAGGAGTCCACCTCAAAACGGCGTGCCGGCGGCACGCGCGGGATGTCTTCGTAGACCACGGTCAGCAGCACCACTTGCTCGTGCAACACCTGGTTGTGCAGCAGGTTGTGCAACAGGGCGTGCGGCACGGCGTCGGAGCGCGCAGTGAGGAACACCGCGGTGCCCTGCACACGGTGCGGTGGTTGCACGCGGATGCTGCTGATGAAGATCGGCAGCGGCAGCGCGCCTTCGTCCAGGCGATCGACCAGCAGCTCCTTGCCGCGTTTCCAGGTGGTCATCAGGATGAACAACACGATCCCCGCCAGCACCGGGAAGGCACCGCCCTGAATGATCTTCGGCACGTTGGCCGCGAAGAACATGCCATCGACCAGCAGGAAACCAAGCAGAATCGGCACGGCCAGCAGCGGTGGCCATTTCCACAGCAGCAGGATCACCGCCGCCACCAGAATACTGGTAATCAGCATGGTGCCCGTCACTGCCACGCCGTAGGCAGACGCCAGTGCGCCGGAGGACTCGAAACCGATCACCAGCAGGATCACGCCGACCATCAGCGCCCAGTTCACCGCACCGATGTAAATCTGCCCCTGTTCAGCACTGGACGTGTGCTGAATGTGCATGCGCGGGATATAACCGAGCTGGATGGCCTGCCGGGTCAACGAGAACGCGCCGGAAATCACCGCTTGCGAAGCAATCACCGTGGCCAGGGTCGCCAGCACCACCAGTGGTACCAGCGCCCAGTTCGGCGCCAGCAGGTAGAACGGGTTACGCGCCGCTTCCGGGTTTTCCAGGAGCAATGCGCCCTGACCGAAGTAGTTCAGCACCAACGCCGGCAGCACCAGTACCAGCCAGGCACGGGCAATCGGCTTGCGCCCGAAGTGGCCCATGTCGGCATACAGAGCTTCAGCACCGGTCAGCGCCAGCACCACCGCACCGAGAATCGCCACACCCATGCCCGGGTGAACCATGAAGAAACGCACGCCCCAGATCGGGTTCAGCGCATTCAAGACTTCAGGGTGCCTGACGATCCCGCTGACACCCAGCCCCCCCAGCACCAGGAACCACACGACCATCACCGGGCCAAACAGCTTGCCGATGCGATCGGTGCCGTGTTTCTGGATCAGGAACAGTGCGACCAGGACCACCAGTGCCATCGGCACCACCCAGCGCTCCAGGCCATCGAACGCCAGCTCCAGACCTTCAACCGCGGACAACACGGAGATGGCCGGGGTGATCATGCTGTCGCCGTAAAACAGCGCGGCGCCGATCAACCCCAGAATCACCAGCACGGCCTGCAACCTGGGATAGCGGCTGGATGCACGTCGCGCCAGGGCGGTCAGCGCCATGATCCCCCCCTCACCCTGGTTGTCGGCCCGCAGGACGAACAACACGTACTTGATCGTCACGACCCAGATCAGCGACCAGAAAATCAACGCCAGAATCCCGAAGACTCCGTCGTGGTTGACCGGCACCCCATAGTGACCGGCAAAAACTTCTTTGAGGGTGTACAACGGGCTCGTGCCGATGTCGCCGTAAACCACCCCGACTGCCGCGACCAGCATGCTCAGCGGTTTTGCAGCCGAATGCTCGGCGCCCGCCGCCTGACTACTTGCCTGACCCATCCAACACTCCTACTTCTCAGAACCGGCTTCTTTGAATGAAGCACTATGCTTTGTGGTGCAGCATGCGCTGTTTTACCTGTTGTTACAGACGTTTTGTTGACTGTAAAAAATTGGTAAAGCTCAACGGCGCGAAGCATAGCGCAGCACTCGTCGTATTTCCCTGCATAAAGCTGGTCAAGTGCGTTGCTCATCGCTAGAATTGCGCACTTTTTGATCAGAGGCGCACTTCAAGCGCCCGTCCGTCAGCTTCCACACCAGGCAAGCGACGTCACAAAACACCGAGGTTAGACATGTCCACCACTCCTGCGCCGGCCAATCCAAAGGTTGGCTTCGTATCTCTGGGTTGCCCGAAAGCACTGGTCGACTCCGAGCGCATCCTGACCCAGCTGCGCATGGAAGGCTATGACGTGGTGTCCACCTATCAGGACGCCGACGTGGTGGTGGTCAACACCTGCGGCTTCATCGACTCGGCCAAGGCTGAGTCGCTGGAAGTGATCGGTGAAGCGATCAAGGAAAACGGCAAGGTGATCGTCACCGGTTGCATGGGCGTGGAAGAAGGCAATATCCGCGACGTACACCCGAGCGTGCTGGCCGTGACCGGTCCGCAGCAATACGAGCAAGTGGTCAACGCCGTGCACGAAGTGGTGCCACCGCGTCAGGATCACAACCCGCTGATCGACCTGGTGCCGCCGCAAGGCATCAAGCTCACTCCGCGTCACTACGCCTACCTGAAGATTTCCGAAGGCTGCAACCACAGCTGCAGCTTCTGCATCATCCCGTCGATGCGCGGCAAACTGGTCAGCCGTCCGGTGGGTGATGTACTCGACGAAGCCCAGCGTCTGGTCAAATCCGGCGTCAAAGAGCTGCTGGTGATCTCGCAAGACACCAGCGCCTACGGCGTCGACGTGAAATACCGCACCGGTTTCTGGAACGGCGCGCCGGTGAAAACCCGCATGACCGAACTCTGCGAAGCGCTGAGTACCTTGGGCGTGTGGGTCCGTCTGCACTACGTTTACCCGTACCCGCACGTCGACGAGTTGATCCCGCTGATGGCCGCCGGCAAGATCCTGCCGTACCTGGACATCCCGTTCCAGCACGCCAGCCCGAAAGTGCTGAAGGCGATGAAACGCCCGGCGTTCGAAGACAAAACCCTGGCGCGGATCAAGAACTGGCGCGAAATCTGCCCGGACCTGATCATCCGTTCGACCTTCATCGTCGGCTTCCCGGGCGAAACCGAAGAAGACTTCCAGTACCTGCTGAACTGGCTGACCGAAGCCCAGCTCGACCGCGTCGGCTGCTTCCAGTACTCGCCGGTCGATGGCGCGCCCGCCAATGACCTGGACCTGGAAGTGGTGCCGGACGACGTCAAACAAGACCGTTGGGAGCGCTTCATGGCGCACCAGCAGGCGATCAGCTCGGCGCGCCTGCAAATGCGCATTGGCCGCGAGATCGAAGTGCTGGTGGACGAAGTCGACGAGCAAGGCGCCGTCGGCCGCTGCTTCTTCGATGCCCCGGAAATCGACGGTAACGTATTCATCGACAACGGCAGCAACCTCAAGCCGGGCGACAAGGTCTGGTGCAAGGTGACTGACGCTGACGAATACGACCTGTGGGCTGAGCAGATCTAAGCACCACAAAATACCTGTGGGAGCGGGCTTGCTCGCGAAGGCGGTTTATCAGGCATTGGATATGTCGACCGATACACTGCTTTCGCGAGCAAGCCCGCTCCCACAGGGGATAGTCGTATCATCAAAAGCCTCGCTCTTTTTTACGAGATGCGGGGCTTTTTTACGGCTATCGTTTACCGGGGGAAGGACTCCCTTGAAACGAACAAGAGGCCATCGGGCATGCGTCAGCATTCGGTCATTCACACGCCGAAACTCAGCGATTATCAGGAACTGACACGGGTCTGGGAGGCCTCGGTTCGCGCGACCCATGATTTTCTGCCGGACAGCTACATCGAGTTGCTGCGCAATCTGGTGCTCACCCGTTATCTGGACGCGGTGATGCTGATCTGCACCAAGGACCATCAGCAGCGCATCACCGGATTCGCCGGGGTGGCGGCGGGCAAGATCGAAATGCTGTTTATCGATCCCGCGCACCGTGGCCAGGGGCTGGGCAAGCAATTGCTGAACTACGCCATGCAGCATCTGAATGCCGATGAACTGGACGTCAACGAACAGAACCCTCAGGCGCTGGGGTTTTACTTCAAGCAGGGCTTTGAAGTGATCGGCCGATCGGAGGTAGATGGCATGGGCCAGCCGTATCCGCTGCTGCATATGCGCTTGCGCCAGAATCAGCAGCGCTCGAAGCATGCCTGACACACCAAAGAACCTTTGTAGGAGTGAGCCTGCTCGCGATAGCGCCGGACCAGCCGACATCAATGCTGAATGTTAGACGGCAATCGCGAGCAGGCTCACTCCTACAAAAAACCACCTACCGAAATGGAACCGGGCTTAACCGGCGCCAGGCAGGTACAATGCTCACCCCTTTTTTGTTACGGCCCTGTCATGACTGACCCGATTCGCCTCTCCAAACGCCTCATCGAACTGGTCGGTTGCTCCCGCCGGGAGGCCGAGCTGTTCATCGAGGGCGGCTGGGTCACCGTGGACGGCGAAGTGATCGACGAACCGCAATTCAAGGTCGGCGACCAGAAGGTCGAACTCGACAAGGACGCCCAGGCCACCGCGCCGGAGCCGGTGACCATCCTGCTCAACGTGCCGGCCGGCATGGACGTCGACACCGCCATGCAATCGCTCAGCGCCGACACCCTCAGCGACGAGCACCGCTACGGCAAACGTCCGCTGCGCGGCCACTTCCTGCGCCTGACCGCCAGCGCCGATCTGCAGCCGAAGGCCAGCGGTCTGCTGGTGTTTACCCAAGACTGGAAAGTACTGCGCAAACTGACTGCCGACGCGGCCAAGATCGAGCAGGAATACGTGGTTGAAGTCGAAGGCGACATGGTTGCCCACGGCCTCAATCGCCTGCAGCACGGTCTCACCCACAAGGGCAAGGAGCTGCCGCCGGTCAAGGCCAGCTGGCAGAACGAAAACCGCCTGCGCTTCGCCATGAAGAACCCGCAGCCGGGGATCATCGCCCAGTTCTGTGAAGCGGTTGGCCTGAAGGTCGTCGGCATTCGTCGCATCCGCATCGGCGGCGTCTCGATCGGCAAGGTTCCGCTCGGCCAATGGCGCTACCTGTCCGGCAAAGAGAAGTTCTAAAGCCTCTGTTGCCGCCACACATTCCGGCAGCGTGCCTGCGCGTTGCCCACAACGATTATCAGGATTACCCACATGATTCATAACGACGTACTGCGCAGCGTGCGCTACATGCTCGACATCAGCGACAAGAAAGTCATCGAGATCATCAAGCTCGGCGGCCTGGACGTGGAGCTGAAAGACGTCGTCGCGTACCTCGACAAGAAAGAAGAAGACGAAGAAGGCTTCGTGCGCTGCCCGGACGAAGTCATGGCGCACTTCCTCGACGGTCTGGTGGTGTTCAAGCGTGGCAAGGACGAAAGCCGTCCGCCGCAGCCGATCGAAGTGCCGGTGACCAACAACATCATCCTGAAGAAGCTGCGCGTGGCCTTCGAACTCAAAGAGGACGACATGCACGCGATCCTCAAGGCTGCCGAGTTTCCGGTGTCCAAGCCTGAGCTGAGCGCACTGTTCCGCAAGGTCGGCCACACCAACTACCGCCCGTGCGGCGACCAGTTGCTGCGCAACTTCCTCAAGGGCCTGACCCTGCGCGTTCGCGGCTGATCTGCGCCACAAGCTCTGAATCGTCGGCGCGACCTTCGCGAGCAAGCCCGCTCCCACAGGTTTTGTGGCTGACACAAAACCGGACTCCACTCGAGATCCCTGTGGGAGCGGGCTTGCTCGCGAAGGCGTCGGCCCGGCCACCTCGGGTTATCATCCCCACCCCGCTCCCACCTCGACTCCAGACCATGACTTACAACGTCTCCCCCATCGGCTTCGTGCGTTCCTGTTTCAAGGAAAAGTTCGCCATCCCGCGCCAGCCGCAATTGGCCCCCGCTGCCCGTGGTGTGCTGGAGCTGGTGGCGCCGTTCGATCAGGGGGACGCCGTGCAAGGTCTGGAGCAGGTCAGCCATGTCTGGCTGTTGTTCCTGTTTCATCAGGCGCTGGAAGAAAAGCCGCGCCTGAAGGTGCGGCCACCGCGTCTGGGCGGTAACAAGTCCATGGGCGTGTTCGCCACCCGTGCGACCCACCGTCCCAATGGCATCGGGCAGTCGGTGGTGAAGCTGGACAAAGTCGAGGCCCATCGGCTGTTCATCTCGGGGATCGATTTGCTCGACGGCACGCCGATTCTCGATATCAAACCCTACGTGCCTTACGCCGATATCATCGCTGACGCCTCCAACAGCATCGCCAGCGCTGCGCCACAGCTGATTGACGTGCAGTGGACGGACGCCGCGCTGCAACAGGCGCACAGCCATGCTCAGCGCCTTGGCGAGCCTCTGGTCGAGTTGATCGAGCAGTGCCTGGCGCAGGATCCGCGTCCGGCGTACCAGACGCCGACACCGGAGCGCGAATACGGTGCGCAGTTCTGGGATCTGGACGTGCGCTGGCATTACCCGACGCCGGAGCAGATTTGCGTGCTGGAAGTCATCCCGGCCTCTGCGTAAACCCCGGAAACGAAAAAGCCCGCGCTGCCTTCTCAGGCAACGCGGGCTTTCGCTTTTCTGTAGGAGTGAGCCTGCTCGCGATTGCGTTGGGTCAGTCAAGATTGATACCGACTGACACGGCCCTATCGCGAGCAGGCTCACTCCTACATTTTGTTTCTTACTTCTCGACGAATGCACGCTCGATCAGGTAGTCACCCGGCTCGCGCATCCGCGCCGAGATCTTCAGGCCGAAGCTGTCGAGCACTTCGCTGGTCTCGTCGAGCATGCTCGGGCTGCCGCAGATCATTGCGCGGTCGTCCTGCGGGTTGATCGGTGGCAGACCGATGTCGCTGAACAGCTTGCCGCTGCGCATCAGGTCGGTCAGACGGCCCTGGTTTTCGAACGGCTCGCGGGTCACGGTCGGGTAGTAGATCAGCTTGTCACGCAGCGCTTCACCGAAGAACTCGTTCTGCGGCAGGTGCTCGGTGATGAATTCGCGGTAGGCGACTTCGTTGACGTAGCGTACGCCGTGCACCAGGATCACTTTTTCAAAGCGCTCGTAGGTTTCCGGGTCCTGGATCACGCTCATGAATGGCGCCAGACCCGTGCCGGTGCTCAGCAGATACAGGTGCTTGCCCGGGTTCAGGTCGTCCAGCACCAGGGTGCCGGTAGGCTTTTTCGAGATGATGATCTCGTCGCCTTCCTTCAGGTGCTGCAGCTGCGAGGTCAGCGGACCATCAGGCACTTTGATGCTGAAGAACTCGAGATGCTCTTCCCAGTTCGGGCTGGCGATCGAGTAAGCGCGCATAAGCGGGCGGCCGTTTGGCTGTTGCAGGCCGATCATCACGAACTGACCGTTCTCGAAGCGCAGGCCCGGATCGCGGGTGCACTTGAAGCTGAACAGAGTGTCGTTCCAGTGATGAACACTGAGGACACGCTCGTGGTTCATGTTGCTCATGTACGTGGGACTCCTGGATATTGGGTCTGCGCTCGCCTTTGCGGCCGACAGTGCGCAATTGCAACGCATTCTAATAGCGACGACAATATCTGTTAACTGGATTATTAAGATAAGGGTTATCGGTTATATCGATATGCGATTTACTCTTCGTCAACTGCAAGTCTTCGTCGCCGTCGCCCAGCAGGAAAGCGTATCCCGTGCTGCGGGTCTGCTCAACCTCTCGCAATCGGCGGCGAGCACCTCGATCACCGAACTGGAGCGCCAGTCCAGCTGCCAGCTGTTCGACCGCGCCGGCAAACGGCTGAGCCTCAACGCCCTCGGCAAACAGTTGCTGCCGCAAGCGGTGGCCCTGCTCGACCAGTCCAAGGAAATCGAAGACCTGCTCAACGGCAAATCCGGTTTCGGCTCACTGTCGGTGGGCGCCACGCTGACCATCGGCAATTATCTGGCGACCCTGTTGATCGGCGGTTTCATGCAGCGCCATCCGGAAAGCCAGGTGAAGCTGCATGTACAGAACACTGCCAATATCGTGCATCAAGTCGCCCACTACGAAATTGATCTGGGTCTAATCGAGGGCGACTGCAGCCATCCGGACATCGAAGTGCAGAGCTGGGTCGAAGATGAACTGGTGGTGTTTTGCGCTCCGCAGCATCCGCTCGCCAAGCGCGGCAGCGCGACCATGGAAGAGTTGACGCACGAGGCGTGGATTCTGCGCGAACAGGGTTCCGGTACGCGCCTGACCTTCGATCAGGCGATGCGTCATCATCGCAGTGCGCTGAATATCCGCCTAGAGCTGGAACACACCGAAGCGATCAAACGCGCGGTGGAATCAGGGCTGGGGATTGGCTGTATTTCGCGACTGGCGCTGCGTGATGCCTTTCGGCGCGGCAGTCTGGTGGCGGTGGAAACGCCGGATCTGGATCTGTCCCGGCAGTTCTACTTCATCTGGCACAAGCAAAAATACCAGACCTCGGCCATGCGCGAGTTTCTCGAGCTGTGCCGCGCCTTCACCGCCGGGGTGCAGCGCAGCGACGAGATCGTCTTGCCGAGTATCGCTTAAAGCAGAATCACCGCCCACACCAGGGCAATCATGCTCAGGGCCACGAATTGCGCGGCGCTGCCCATGTCCTTGGCGTTCTTCGACAGTGGGTGCAGTTCCAGCGAAATGCGGTCAATGGCCGCTTCCACCGCCGAATTCAGCAACTCGACGATCAGCGCCAGCAGGCAAACGGCGATCAGCAGCGCCTGTTCGACGCGACTGACATTCAGGAAGAACGTCAGCGGAATCAGCACCACATTGAGCAGGACCAGTTGGCGAAATGCCGCTTCACCGGTGAAGGCGGCGCGCAGACCGTCCAGCGAGTAGCCGGATGCGTTGAGGATGCGTTTCAGGCCGGTCTGGCCCTTGAAAGGTGACATAAAGTAAAAACCAACCAGAAAGGAGTGGGAAAGCTAGAGCAACAAAAGTCAAAAAAGCGTGAAGACGCCAGCCATTATTGGCTCGGAATTGACTCAAGTTGTTGCAGAAGTAAGGCCGCCTGTGTCCGGGTGCGCACGTTCAACTTGCGAAAGATCGCCGTGACGTGAGCCTTGATGGTCGCTTCGGAGACGTTCAGCTCGTAGGCAATCTGCTTGTTCAGCAGGCCCTCACAGACCATGGTCAATACGCGGAACTGTTGCGGGGTCAGGCTGGCGAGGCCGTCGCTGGCGGCTTTGGCTTCGGCGGAGACGCTGACCGCCTCGAACGCCTGTGGTGGCCAGAACACGTCGCCATCGAGCACTTTGCGCACGGCTTGCTGAATCACGCTCAGGTCGCTGGACTTGGGGATGAAGCCACTGGCGCCGAACTCGCGGGATTTGACCATCACCGAGGCTTCTTCCTGCGCCGAGACCATTACCACCGGGATCTGCGGGTACTGTCCCCGCAGCAGCACCAGTCCGGAAAATCCATAGGCACCGGGCATGTTCAAGTCCAGCAGAACCAGATCCCAGTCGGCCTTTTCGGTCAGGCGGGTTTCCAGTTCGGCGATGCTCGCCACTTCCACCAGCCTTACATCCGGGCCGAGTCCCAGGGTTACTGCTTGATGCAGCGCGCTACGAAACAGCGGGTGATCATCGGCAATCAGGATTTCGTATGTGGCCATTTTTCAAAATGATCCTGTTTTTGATGGCAGGCCCGGTGTATTCGGGCCTGGCCAAAGCAACTCAAGATGCCGCTACCAAAGCGGTATCCACAAGGGCACGTTCAACGCCAATCACAAGCAAACACGGCGTTTCAAACCTTGGCCGCACCCTAATCGGCGCCAAGCATGCCCAGCGCAGCCGGGGTGGTCAAGCAGCACGGCCGGCGCTCTCTGCAGTATGGGCCACTATCGCGCCAACACCGCTTGCGGCTTTCGTATATAAGGCAACAACTCAGCGTGGGCCGGGGTCGCCTCGTTGACGTTCAACTGCTGTTTGGCCCCCAGATAATGTTGGCTGAACACATCGAAATAAGCGTCAAGGGCAGAAGCGGCATCGCTGTCACCTGCCAGCTCAAGGCACAACGCCGCGACCTCGGCGGTGCACAGGTGCTCACTGCGGGTCGAGCGACGCAGGCGATAACGCGAAAGTTTGTCGGGCAGCAGGCTCAGGATCGGCAAGCGGTCGAAATACGGACTCTTGCGAAAGATCTTGCGCGCCTCGGTCCAGGTCGCATCCAGCAGAATGAACAACGGACGCTTGCTGCTATCGGGCGCGACGGTGTTGGTCACCCGTGACGGCTCGACGTATTCGCCGGGAAACACCAGGTACGGCTGCCATTGCGGGTCATCGAGCAGCGCCAGCATCTGCGGGTCAGGTTCGGTGCGCGACCAGATGAATGCATGGTTGTCGCGCACCACATCGGCGATCAGCCAGCCGGTGTTGCTCGGCTTGAACACTTCCTTGCCGGTCATGATCAGGCATACGCCGGATCGAGTTTCCACCGTCGGACGCCAGGCGCACAGGCAGTGGCTGATGATCACACGACAATCGCGGCAACGCTCGGAACGGAAACCACGGGCCTGGATCGGCTTGATACCTTCATCTTCGCGCTGGTCGCGCAGGCGGGCGACGGCGTTAGGGGCGTGATTCATTGCAGGCAGCGCCCGGAGGCAGGAAAACTCGACACGAACAACACTCGGCAAGGCAATAAAGGCTGGCAGTTTATCAGAGCGACGGGGACAAGCCTGTACCGTCCTGACCGGCTCCCCTATAATTCGCCGCCACTGAACGCACAGCCACGGGGCTGGTCGAACCACCAGTCACTGAATCAGGAGAGTTTCATGCTGCGCCTTATCGTTCCTACCGCGGCCATCGCCATGGCGTTGTCCTTCAGCGCACACGCTGCGTCCCTGAGTGAGCAGAATCTGAACCAAGAGCTACGTCGTGTCGCCGAGCAAAGCAGCGTGGGCACCCCACGGGCGATCAACGAAGACATTCTCGATCAAGGCTACACCGTCGAAGGCACTACGCTGATCAACCACCTGAGTGTGCAGGCCAGCCACGCCGAGAAGATGCGCGCTGACCCAAAAGCCGTGTATTTCCAGCTGGGTGCTTCGGTGTGCAATAACCCGTCGTACCGCAAGCTGATGGCCAAGGGCGCCGTGATGCGCTATGACTTCAGCGAAGTGAAGACCAACCGCGCAATCGGTTCGGCCAGCTATCAAGAGTCAGATTGTCCGAAAGCTACACCGGCGAAGAAGAAGTAATCATCGGGAATTGGCGCGCCGTTGTTCATCTTCGGCGCGCAATTCGGCCACCAGAGCCTGTAGATAACGCGAACGGCGTTCCCCGCCTGCCAACCGTCGGCAGCACTCCTCTTCGAGACTCACTTGGTTGGTCTCGGCTGATGCTTTCAACATCCGATACAGCTGCGTATCGATTTCCAGAATCACTCTGGCCATCTATCCCGCCTCCTTGCCACCACGAATCCTTGAAAAGCGCGCACCTTGCATACGCCCGTTGACGCGAAGCTGTCGTGCGGTGCCTGTAGGTTAGTAAATCAGAGCGATTGCTCTACGGTGTACGTTCGGACGAGCGGTGACTGATTACGTGAAGAGGCAATCAGCAGTTGCCAGAAAGGATTCTGCGGGGCAATGATCAAGTCAGCGCAAATCCGTGCAAAGGTCTAGATTCAAAGTGTTCCCGATCACTTGTTCACGGCAGCAAAGGAGCTGCCGATCGTGTGTGTTTTTTGCAGCGCGGCACTGACGCCGCACGTCAGGGCCACCCGCTCTGTGCAGAAGGAGACGTTGAATGCCTTACCAACCGAATGACCTGCTCAGTCGGCATTTTCAGGAACAACTCCCCGACCTCATCAGCAAGGTCGAAGAACAACTCAACCAGATTTCCCCCAACAGTCCGAACCTGCCGATTTACCGCGACATGATCCTGACCGTGCTGCGCATGGCCGAGGAAGATCACAACCGCTGGAACGCCAAGATCACCCTGCAGGCCCTGCGCGAGCTGGAGCAGGCGTTCCGGGTTCTCGAGAAGTTCAAGGGACGACGCAAAGTCACGGTGTTCGGTTCGGCACGCACGCCGGTCGAGCATCCGCTGTATGCCATGGCCCGAGAACTCGGCGCGGCTCTGACACGCTCGGACATGATGGTCATCACCGGTGCCGGTGGCGGGATAATGGCCGCCGCGCACGAAGGTGCCGGGCGCGACCACAGTCTCGGGTTCAACATCACTCTGCCCTTCGAGCAACATGCGAACCCGACAGTGGACGGCACAGGCAACTTGCTGCCGTTCCATTTCTTCTTCACCCGCAAACTGTTCTTCGTCAAGGAAGCCGACGCACTGGTGCTGTGCCCTGGCGGGTTCGGCACACTGGACGAGGCACTGGAAGTACTGACACTGATCCAGACCGGCAAAAGTCCATTGGTGCCCGTGGTGCTGCTCGATGTGCCGGGCGGAACGTTCTGGCAAGGCGCACTGGATTTCATTCGCCAACAGCTCGAAGAGAACCACTACATCCTGCCCACCGACCTGAAACTGATGCGCCTGGTCTACAGCGTCGATGAGGCGGTACAGCAGATCAATCAGTTCTACGGCAACTTCCACTCCAGCCGCTGGCTCAAGCGTCAGTTCGTGATTCGTATGAACCACAAGCTTAGCGATCAGGCCCTGGAACATATGCAAGAAGCTTTCGCTGATCTGTGCCTGAGTGACCAGTTCCATCAACACGCCTACAGCGGCGAGGAACACGACGAAGCGCAGTACAGCCACCTGGTGCGACTGGCCTTCGCGTTCAATGCGCGGAACCATGGCCGACTAAGGGAACTGGTGGACTACATCAACCTCCCGGAAAACTGGGCCCACAGCAAACCGCAGACCACCCAACGTGCACGTGAGCCATCGAAGGTAATCTGAAGGCAAAAAAAAACGGCCCGCTATTTTCATAGCGGGCCGTTTTTGTTCAACCGTTTTAATCGTCCATCCCTCTACCGCTGAACAAGCGGTTGATCATCTCCATCGAGAAGCCCCGATAGGCGAGGAAGCGGCCCTGTTTGGCGCGCTCCTTGGCATCGATCGGTAAGTGTCCGGAAAACTTGCGTTGCCATGTCTCGCGAAGCTGCTCCTGCCAGTCGATACCGCTTTCACGCAGGGCGAGTTCGATATCGGCGCGTTGCAAACCTCGCTGGCCCAGCTCTTCGCGAATGCGCAAAGGGCCGTAGCCGGAACGGGCACGGTAGGAAACAAAGCTTTCAAGGTAACGGGCTTCGGAAAGCAGCCCCTCTTCCGTCAATCGGTCGAGGGCTGTTTCGATCATTTCCGCCTCGGCGCCGCGCTGACGCAGCTTGCGCGTCAGCTCGACTCGACCATGCTCGCGTCGAGCGAGCAGATCCATGGCGGTTCGCCGCACCGCGACGAGGGTATCGAGTACGGCGGTGGTCATCGCTGTTATCAGATATCAGCGTCGGCCAGATCGTCTTCGGTCTCTTTGACCGCAGAGGCCTTGGAGTCCGCAATCACGGCTGGCGACAGCAGTTTGTCACGCAGTTGCTTCTCGAGCTTGGCAGCGACTTCCGGGTTGTCTGCCAGGAACTTGGCCGAGTTGGCCTTGCCCTGACCGATCTTGGTGCCTTCGTAGGCATACCAGGCGCCGGACTTCTCGACGAAACCGTGCAGCACGCCCAGGTCGATCATTTCGCCGTTGAGGTAGATGCCCTTGCCGTAAAGAATCTGGAACTCGGCCTGACGGAACGGCGAAGCCACCTTGTTCTTCACAACCTTGACGCGGGTTTCGCTGCCGACCACTTCGTCGCCTTCCTTCACCGCACCGGTACGGCGGATGTCGAGACGAACCGAGGCGTAGAACTTCAGCGCGTTACCACCGGTGGTGGTTTCCGGGCTGCCGAACATCACACCGATCTTCATGCGGATCTGGTTGATGAAGATCACCAGGCAGTTGGCGTTCTTGATGTTACCGGTGATTTTACGCAGCGCCTGGGACATCAGACGGGCTTGCAGGCCCACGTGCATGTCACCCATTTCGCCTTCGATTTCAGCCTTCGGCACCAGTGCCGCCACGGAGTCGACGATGATCACGTCAACCGCGTTGGAACGCACCAGCATGTCTGTGATTTCCAGGGCCTGTTCACCGGTGTCCGGCTGGGAAACCAGCAGGTCGTCGACGTTAACGCCCAGCTTGCCGGCGTACTCAGGGTCGAGGGCGTGTTCGGCGTCGACGAAGGCGCAGGTCGCGCCGGCTTTTTGAGCCTGGGCGATCACGGACAGCGTCAGTGTGGTTTTACCGGAAGATTCAGGACCGTAGATTTCAACAATACGGCCTTTTGGCAGACCGCCGATGCCGAGTGCGATGTCCAGACCCAGAGAGCCGGTGGAGATAGCCGGGATCGCCTGACGGTCCTGATCGCCCATACGCATCACGGCACCCTTGCCGAATTGACGTTCGATCTGACCCAGGGCCGCAGCCAAGGCTTTCTTCTTGTTGTCGTCCATTAAAGTCCTCACGTAATCAATAAGGCCTGACGGCCAACACCTGTATAAGTAGCCAGTATTATTCCACAGCGTTCGCGGATCGCCTACCCCTGATTTTCGATTTCTCGTGCCGCTAGTCGCAGCAGCCCCTCTAGCGCGGCCTTCACCGTTTGTCGGCGCACCTCGTCGCGGTTGCCCGAGAAGTGCTGAACCTCGCTGGAAACCGCATCGCCCACGCCCCAGGCCAGCCACACCGTGCCCACCGGTTTGTTCGGTGTGCCGCCGTCGGGCCCGGCCACGCCGCTGACCGCCACGGCAAACCGCGCCAGGCTGTGCTTCTGCGCGCCACGCACCATCGATTCGACCACCTCGCGACTGACTGCCCCCACGGTGTCGAACAATTCCGCAGGCACATTCAGTTGTCGGGTTTTCTGCCGGTTGGAGTACGTCACATAACCGGCCTCGAACCATGCCGAGCTGCCGGGAATCCGCGTGATCGCTTCAGCAATCCCGCCACCGGTACACGATTCGGCCGTGGTGACGTGGGCGTTGAGCAACTGCAAACGTCGGCCAAGCTCGGCAGCCAGTTGAGTGATCTCTTTCACGGTGCGCTCCGGATCGGGTGGAATGACTACCACCGTACACGACCCGGTTGCGCTTTCAATACACAGACTCATTCAAAATGTTCAGGCGCCAGCGCTCTGACATAGGCCTGACAGGCTTGCAGAGCAATCAGTCCGCGGTCACCGGTGTCGGTGATGGCGATAATTCGTTGAGCATGCGCCGGGTCAAGTCGGGCGCGTACGGCTGCATGATCCACGCCGCCGGGGCCGGTGGCGGCTGGCACCCCGCAGCCTGGGGCAGCATCGCCGGCGTCGATGAGGACTGACAGGCGCACATCAGCAGTGGCAAGACGATCGCGCAGGCGATCCTGATCACGTTGGGCATCGCTCATGGCTCGGTAGTGGGTTTGTTCACTGGCTGTGAGCCGTTGCTCCAGCGCCAGACGCTTGTCCTGCTCGGCCTGCTGTGCGGTGGCGGCGGCCGAGGTCAGTTGATTGAGGGTGTCGGCGTGCTGCCGCGCCTGCTCGGCCAGTTGTCGCCCGTAGCGCCAGTCCTGAAACTGCCAGGCCAGCGCGGCGGCCAACGCAGCCAGCGACAAAACGCCGATCAGGCGCCAGGAGACGGACATAGCACCGCCCTCGCCCGCGCCCAGATATCGAGGCGATCCTGCAAACCGTTCAACCCGCCGTTGATTCGGCGGGTGATGCTGTTGAACTGGTCGCGATCGGCCAGATCGTTCAAGCCGTTCTGTTCCCAGAACCATGCTGCGGATTCGGCCGCCCATTGCGGTTGCTCCAGCAACTCCGGCAAGGACAGCAGACGTTCATCGCCGAACAGGCCGAGACTGCACTGGCGATAGTTGCTGCGCCCGGTGATCTGGATCAGCCCGCGACCACGGTACTTCTGTCCGTCGCCGTCGGCCTCCGGCGTGTTGCCCAGACGTAACGCCAGCGTGCCGGTGTCGTATTTGCTCAGATACTGGTTGTTGCCCAGTTCGCGCACGTACTGCAACTGCCCCGACTCGTGGCCGATTTGCGCGAGGAACGCAGCGATGCGTTTGGGCGAGTCGATATGGCGCCGAGTCATTGCGTTATTCAGTGCAGAAACAAAAACGCCCGCTTGGCTGCGGGCGTTGGGCATGATGGTTTTAAGGTTGTCTTCAGTTATTTGCATGATGCGTAATCCTCCCTGGATGTTCCCAGTGAACCATGACTGACAGCGAATGCCTGTCAGCCATTTTATTCCGGTTTTTTCAGGGTGCTGTCTGGCAAGGGCTCAATCAGTATTTGATGACATACAACAGAGCAGTGTTCATTGGTCGAGCTTCATTACCACCCGACGCCGCAACCGACATCGTGTGCGTATGTTGCCCTGCCGCGTCCACGCCGACGTTGTGCGCATGGTTGCCATCAGCCACGATACCGTGGGAATGCGCCGGCGCGTTGGTTGTAAAGTTGCGATTGACGGAAGGCGCGGAGCTGGAACCCATGATCGAACCGGCTGTACTACCGCCGTTAATGACGCCCTGCCCGCCCATGACAGTGTCGATGTTGAAGGCGCCGCCGCCGACGACGGCCCCACCGTGGGAGTGCAGCCCGGCAGCATCCGTGCGTGCGGCGTGGGCATGGTTGCCTGCGGCAGCGGCCGATACATCGTGAATGTGCGAAGCGTTCTGCCCTGCCTGCTTGCTGCCCAGCACGCGCCCCGGATCGACACCACGACCATCGTCCAGACCGCGGACAAATTCACCACGCAAGTCTGGAAGGTTGAACGTGTTGGCGCCATCGCCGGCACCAAACCGTGTACCGATGGCGGCAAACAGGTTGGCGTATTGCGTCCTCAACACCGGCTGACCGTTGCACTTGAGCCAGCCGCTCGGCGCATCGACTGTTGCAACGGCTTTCACATCGCCAACATCGGCACCCAATTGCCTCGCCACGCCCGAGCTCGCAATCAGAATCCAGGCGCCACTGCCCAGGGAACTGTTCCATTGCACCCAGACATCCCCGGTCGCGACGATTTCGCCGGAGCGAAGTGGCGTGTGGTCAATGCTGACCAGAGGCTTGGCTACTGAGCCCGCGACAGAGAAAGTACTGGCCCCGGTGTTGGTATTCAGGGCCTTGAAACGCAAGACCATGCCATCGACCAGTAAGGTCGGTGCTGGCGAATAGGTCGCAGCGTAAGCGTTGGCGGTGCCGGTATCCAAAGCAAAATCGATGAGGCCGGCCTGATTGATTTTGCGCACAGCGGTCAACAACTGCCCGACGTTGGCTTCATCGGGAACCAGCGCCCCCCCCTTGATCACGCCGAGTATCTCCTCGGTTACGGAGTTGCCCCACACCGCCGGGATCAGCGATCCCGGAGTCCCGGCAATCGGGTTTTCATCGACAAACTTGCCATTGACCAGACCTGCGCTAGGTACACTTTTCGGGTAATCCATTTCTGTTTATTCCTTATTCAAAATTGATGTACACCTGCGTATGAGCCGGTGCACTGCGGTGAATGAGACATTCCAGGGCCGAGCCCGGATTCATGCCGAAGCGTTCGCCCCAGTAACTGGCGCCAAAGCGACGTCCGGTGGCCAGACGCCCGCCGGTATTGAGGATCCACATGAACTGCGCCTTCCAGGTGCCGAAATGGGCGCTGCCAAACCGCGATCGGCCCATGCGCGGGACTCGCAGTTCGTTGACGGTGGCGTCCGGATAACCCTGACTGCGGGCGACCTCAATGAAATACGCGGCGTTCTGATTGCCAACTGCCAGCAACCGTCGGCGTACGGCCAGACGCCGGTCGTCATACAGCGGCGTCGCTCCCAGACACGGGTCGGGCAGGTTCATCAGCTGCTCCCAGTCCGGCACCAGTTCACTGACGCCCGCCGGATCCATCTCATTGAGCAGGTCAACGGCACGCGCATCCAGATGCGCCAGTTGAGCAGCGACGCCTTCAAGCACCTGATCGAGTTCAGGCAGGCGCTCCATCTCCCAGGCCGGGCCGCTGGGCAGGAGGCTGCGCAGTTGGTCGCGGTACTGCGCGACATCTCTCAAGACAGCCATTCGATACCCCCAAAAGTCAGCAACTGATTCTCGGCGGCCGTGACGTCGGCTGAAGGTGCATCGAGCCGGTGATCTGTCTCTCCGGTGGCGCTGCTGATGGCTTCGCCGATATGGCTCAGCAACAGGGTCTCTCCGAGGCCGGCCTCGCGGTTGTGCAGATCGCGCAGCTGGTTTTCGATCGCGGCGCGCACAGCGCTGGTGTCGGGAGTGATCCGCAGCTTGTAATTGACCGGCACCTGCACCGGAGCCAATACCCGCACGTCGGCAGTCACCGGGCGCAACGGCTCGATGTAGGCATGGACATCTGCCAGCTGTTGCTCATTGGGAATCGGCTGCAGATCGTCGTCACGCATGACGAATAAACCCACGGTGCCGGGCCCGAGGAAATTGCCCCGGCACCACGCTCGGGTAATCCCCGGGCATTCCAGCGCCCAGGTTTCATAGTCTTGCGCCGAACCGCCGTGAGGAATGAGGCGATAGGAACGAATCACCCGGGCGCGCATTGACTCAAGGCTTTCCTCGGCGACACCGCCCGTGAGCCCGGGAGCCAGGACCACAAAGGTATTGCCGAGAATGCCGGCGATCGGCTGCACCAGGCTGAGCGTCAGACCGGCATCGGCATTACCCAGGCTGCCGGCCTCCAGCGCAGCGATGGTCGTGATGTTGATGCCGTTGCGCGCCGTGCTCGCAGCCGTGACCCTGTAGGTACGTCCGTCAGTCGATTGCAATAGCGTATCGACATCCAGCACGGCACCGGGGGTAGCTGTGAATCTGACACTGCCTTTGGCCGCCTGGGCGGGTTTGCGCGGCTGGTTAAGACGCAGTGCGGCGATACGTTCCAGGGTCGATTCGTCGGCCTTGTCGGGCAGGATCTGCTGGGCAATCCAGTCGAGATAGCCATACAGACCGTACACCGCACCACCAAGAGTACGGGCCAGCACTTGCGCATCGGACTGGCGCAGCGAATCGCCGGCCAGGTCGCTTTGGGTGCGCTTGATCAGCACCGGCAGCGAAGGGGTTTCAAACGGCATAGATCACCTGCCAACTGTTATCGGGGTTGATGTCCAGACGTTCGCCATCGGCCAGGGTCAGAACCGTGCGCAGGTTCAGGCGCTGGGCGTCGAGGCGTTCGCTGATGATGTCGATGGCGCTGCAGTGGCCGTCGTCGATCAGCCATTGCAGGGCTTCGCGGGCATAGAACTCGGCGTCCATCTGGGTCTGTCGGGTCAGCTTGACTCGATGCAACAGCCACAGCCGCGAGCCGATGCGGTCGTCGGCGACGGTGGGAAAGGTGTCGCCCCACCAGCCATAACGCTCTTCGTCGTCGAGGGCGTCGTCATCTGCGGCGCGGCGCCAGGTGAACAGGCTGATGAGCACGGCGCGGGTCAATGCGGCGTGGAGGTTCTGGCTGATGAGCATTATTTGCCTCCTACCGGTGCGCCGGTCTGACCGCTGCCCGGTTGCACGCCGACATGCATATGGTTGAGCTGGCTCACCGCACCGGCAATTTGATCGCCGGTGGACACGATCTTGCCGGTCTGATTGAGCACCGGCGTGTCGAAGTTCACCGCCGTACTGGCGCGGATGTTCAGCGTGGAAGTCTCGATGTCGATTATTCGCCCGCGCCGGAAATGGATCTTGTCACCCTCGTCGGTGTAGATCGCCACTTCGCCATTGGTCAGCGATTGCAGGCGATATCGCCGGTCGGCGATCACCAGTGCGATGGCGTGGGAGCGGTCACCGCCAAGGAAGGTGACAACCCCCTCAGCCCCGGCCAGGGGTCGACTGGTGAAGCCATAAGGTTCGAAATGCTCGATGTCGTCGTTCAGTTCACCGGCGGTGAGGCGCATTTGCAGCGATTGCAGCTTGGATGCCGAGTTGGCGAGCACGACGGTGCCGCGCGCCAGCAGGCGTGTCAGTAGGCTCATGAATTGTCCTTCAAAAGATGGGCACGACGCGGTCAACTGTAGGAGTGAGCCTGCTCGCGATGGCGTCAGTGCAGTCGACCTTTCAGTGGCCGGTCTACCGCTATCGCGAGCAGGCTCACTCCTACAGGGGTGGTGTCAGGCCGAAGATTTTTTCGGAGGCGTGGGATCGGGATCAAAGGTCTGCGGCGGTGCCACTTGCAGCGTGGTCACCGAGCCTTGCGCCGACAGCGAATAGGTGACCTTGGAGATCAGCATGTCGCCGTCAAAGCCGAGCACCGGATCCTTGACCTTCACCAGCGTGTTGTGGCGCCACAGATCGCCATTGGACTGGCGCCAGCCCTGCACCTGATAAGTAGTGGTCTGTGCCCGGCCAACACGAGTGGCGCTTTCCCAGAGAGCCCGTTTGAGCGACAGATCAGGGTTGATCTGCAAGCCCTCGTTGATCACGGTTACGCGACGTCGCTTGTAGCCCAGATCGGTAGCGATCGATTCAATCTCGCTGACCGCCGCGCCGCTTTTCTGATCGCTGCCCTTCTGCTGGCCGATGACCCGGTATTCGGAGAACACCTGGCTGTAATCCATCGGCGCGTTGGCCGAGAGAATATTCTTGCCCAGCTCCAGTACATCACTGGCCCGGCCACTGCTGCCCGGCTTGGCCAGCAACAACCGGCCTTGTGCGTCATCGGTAGAAAACACCCGAAACAACGAGAGCAATCGGTCGATGGATTGAAACACCGTCTCACCCGGGACGATGGTGTAACTGCCCAGCCGTGTGGTTTCAGCAATTTCGCTGACCACGTTGACCTTGTAAGAAGACGCCAGCGCTTGGACGATGCTCAGCATCGGCTGGTCTTTCCACTGGTTCGGGCGATTGATCGCGGCGCAATCCACAAGATCCTGCGTACAGGAACTGCCCTCGATGCTCAAACTGATCTGCCGCCCGTCATAGCGGATCGGCGCCTTGAACACGTACCCGGTCAACACCAGATCCTTGCCGATCCGTACCTCGCAGGCATCGCCGGCGGCGATGCGCTGATCCACCGTCTGCCCCGGCCATTGCCAGGTGATATCGAGCTTGAAAGTGCGGAACTGACGCTCCAGATCCGCGGTGATTTCAACACTTTTCCAACCGCCATACTCCATCTCGCCGACGGTCAGCGTGACGCGATTATCCATCTCGCTCATGGCTCACTCCCTGGAGACTTTCACGTCATTGGGCGACATGAACCCGGGATGGGCAGCCGCGTTGCGTTGGCTCACTTCGTCGACTCGCGTGGCATCGGTAAACTGTTTGTAGGCCACCACCAGTGCCGGCAGACTTTCCTGAAATGACTTGCTGACCAGCCGCACCCCCGACGAAGCCACGGCCTTGAGGTGCGCATTCAAGGCATCCTTCAGATCATTGATCGCCTGAAAATGCACCGGGCCAGCCTTGTCCAGCATCGGATTGACGGCCACCGCCACCGCATCACGCAGCGCCTGCATGTCGTCCGTGACGGGCACTTCCTGACGAGTGACTGGCTGATGCACCTGCTGTCCCACCGAAGGTATCGATTGCAGCTTGACCGGGGAGGTTGCCACTGGCATCGATGCGACCCATTGGGCGACTTTTACCAGCATCGTGTCCTGCACCAGATCGGCCATGGCCTGTGCCGCAGCACTGGTGTCCTTACCCGTGGTGAGCCTCGGCGCATCGGCCTTGCGAATCGCTTCGAGCTGCTGCGACACGTCAGCTATCACGCCACGGTAGCCCTCCTTCGCGAACGCCTTGAGCTCCTTGATATCGCCGAGCAAACCCTTGAACTCGGCGGCTACTTCCTTGGGCAATTCCTTTACCGCTTTCACCAGTTCGGTAATTTCCTTGTACTGCTCGATCAGCGGCTTGAGTTGCTCCTTGATCACCTCATAAACGCCGGTGAGGCTATTACGCAGATTGGCAATACCGATCCGCGCGGCCTTGATCAGCGTCATCGCCTGCTCGAAACGCGCGACAGCCGAACCCAGTAGCGTATCGGCCTTGGCCAGCAACACCTTCTGAGTACTGACGGTGGCCGTCGGAAACGGGACCGGCTGATCGGGATAGAACTTCAGCGTGAAGGTCACCAACCCACCGTCCTGGCGGGTATGGGTCATGTCGCACTCACCGACCCTGACTTGCAGGCGCCCCAGCCACGGGTGCACCAACTCGCCACTGCCCAGTTCCAGCGCCTTGAGCAGCTTGTCGCGCTGTTCCAGGCAATCGGCGCCGATAATGAACGCAGTCAGATCGTGGGTCCTGGCCTGCTGACCGAGATCCTCGAAATACGGCAGGTCGCGTTGCGGATACTCGTGCAACTGCCCCTTGCGACCGACCGGGGTTTTCACCTGATCGATCCAGAAGCCTACACCGCGAAATGATGCTGGCAACAAACGGTCACGCCAGTTCATTGGAACCTCCCACGGACAACGAGCGATAGCCGATGCGCGAAGACAGCGCCAGGCCTGGTTGATTGGTTTGCGGTTGATCGGTGCGCAGCCCTGCCGGCGCATTTTCGAAGCGCACGGTCAGGCCGCCTTCGAGTTGTGTACGGTTGTTGAGCGCGCTTTGCTGGATCAGGCTGTTGGAGGTTTGCGACAGAGAGCCGCCCTGTAACGCCGGTTTTTCCGGCAGATTGCCGGGTGAGGCCAGCTTGCCCGGTGCAGACAATTCACTCTCGGTGGATGGGTTTTCGGCCTTGAAAAACACCGGTGCCAATTCGCCTTTACCCTCGGCATTGGTTTTCAACTGGGCCTGGGTGAAGACATCCACGCGGGCCTTGGCATCGGCGATCAACTCACCAAAACCGCCATTGAAGAAATCCTTGATCGGTGCGATCGCGTCCTGAAATTTCTGCGCCCACTTTTCAATCCACGCTGTAACGGGCGCCCAGTTCTCGATGATCTTTTCCAAAGGCGACCAGCCTAGCTGCTCGCGAATAATCGCGTATGTCGCAAGGAACGGCAGCTTGATGTAATCCCAGATCGCCGAGAACACACTGACCACACCGCCCCAGATAGCCTGAATCACCTCAAGCGGCGACCAGTCAAAGAAGCTTTTCAGGAACGCCTGCACGGGCACCGACACCGCTCTGAGCAAGTCCCAGATCGATGAGAAAAGATCCACCAGAGGCCCCCAGTTGTTCACAATCAGCCCTTGCGGCGAATAGTTGAACAAGGTTTTGTAGAACTCGATCACCGGCGCCGCCACAGCCTTGAGGCCGTCCCATATCGTCGAGAAAAGCCCTGTGACCGGTCCCCAATTGCTGATCAACAGCCCCAGCGGCGTGTAACTGAACATTGTCTTGAAGAACTCGGCCATCGGAATGACGACTGGGGCAATCTTCTGCCAGAGCCCGATAAAAAACGTCGAAATCGGTTTCCAGTAAGCCACGATCAAACCGGCGGCCAAGGCAATGCCCGTGGCAATCAGCATGATCGGATTGGCCTTCATCACCATGCTCATCACGTCAAACACCTGGGTTGCACCGGCCACGGCGGTTTGCATCGCCGAAAACGCGATCGCCCCCGCCGCCAGACCTTGCACCAGTTCCGGGTTGTCATCGAGCAAACTGCCGAAACCGGTCAGCATCGGCTCAAGCCCAACGACCACAGCACCGACCGCCGGCACCAATGCGGCATTCACCGCATTGGAGACCTTCTCCATCGACGCACTGAACACGTTCATGTTCTGCGCAGCGACTTTCGGTGCGGCAGGCAGATCCACGGTTTTCGCCGTCTCGCTGACTTCAGTCAATTTGCCCTGAAACGCCGCCGCCGATTTGATCCCGTCCACGAACGGCGTGATCACGCTGCCGCCCTTGAACAGACCACTGATATCGAGCTTGCCAAGTCCGGTCTGTTCGAGATTTTTCTTGAAGCTCTCGACCTTTACTCGCAGGGCGCCGAGTTTGGGCGACAGTTCATCGATGCCCGTGATCAGCACCGGTGTTTGCACTTTCTTTTCTTCGTCTGCCATCACTGCACCTGCTGCATCGCATTGATCCGTTGCGCGTGCTCCAGCGATTCGCGGAGCACATCCAGTGGCCTGGCCATCATCTGTTCGGGGTCAACCTTCCAGAACCAGGCCAGGTCATAGGCGACTGCGATCAGGTCGGTGATGGCTCCGACGCCGCACTCATGAAAAAACTCGCAACGGCCCAGCTCAGCGCGTTGAGGTCAGCCAGATCGAGCTGATTGACCGACGACGGCGGGATGCCGGCGCACACGGCGATGTATTTGGCCGCCACGTCCATGTCGAGGCTGACTTCTTCGCTCTTGTCGATCTTGTACGGCAGCGCCTTGATCGCTCGCACTTCCTGCACCGTCGGACGGCGCAGGACGAGTTCGGTCAGGGGCTCGCCGTGAGCTTCGATCGCAACCTGAAGCTTCACGGCGCCGCTCATTGCCAGGTCCCCTTGATGCCTTCGAATTTCAGTTCGATGGTGGCGTCATCGCCCTTGGAAACCGGTTCTTCGACCAGATAGGCACCGGCCAGCACGTAGACCTTGCCGTTGCTGAATTCGCAGGTGACGGTGATGTCGGTGCCTTCGATCAGCTTCTTCAGCGGAAAGTCGGCGGTGTGCAGCGCGGTCACTTTGAACGACGGCGCAACGTCGGTTTCCTTGTAGAAACCCGGTACGACGGTTTCGCGTTTGACGGCCATCAGCGGGGCTTCGCAGCCGCCGTTGATAGTCAGTTGTGCACCGTCGACTTTGACGTAGCAGGTGCCTGCAATCACTTGACCCATGGTGTTACTCCCTTCAAATAAAAAAGCCCACCGAGGTGGGCTGAATGCTTACGGCCTAACGCGGCGATCAGGCCGCGTCGTCGTATTGCAGACGGAATTGGTTGAGCAGTGCGAACACGCGCAGACCGTTGATGTAATCCGGCGGGAACAGCACGTTCACGCGGCTCGGGTCCTGCACGTCGCGCTCGACGATCAGGTGCTCGGCGAACAGCTCGGCGTTCTCCACGTGGCCTTCCAGTTCCAGCTTGGCGTACTGCGCGATCAGCTCGCCGCGAATGGTCGCCGGGGTGACGATCGGCTGACCGGCGCCGAAACGGGTGCCATCGGAGGCCAGTTTGTGGCGCCCGTATTTGCTGGTGATCACGCTTTGCAGACGACGCACGATGAACGCCGACTGGTGCATGGTTTCGCTGTCCAGGTAGGAGTTGTCGGCCTGACCGTAAGCGTTCTTCTGGTAGGTGGTGATCGAACGCTGGATGCGCACGTAACCGCCTTCGTAGTACGCGGTGGCAATGCCGTAGTTGAGCAGCGACTGACGCTCGGTCAGGGTGAAACGTTCGCTGGCCGGTGCCGGATCAACGCCCGGCAGGCTGCCGCTTTGCGTCGGACGGCTGGCATCGGCGGAGATGAACACCGCGGTGCGCGCAGCCAGTGCGGCAGCTTGTACCCAGAACGGTTGCGGTACGCCCGGCTCCAGCGCCTGAATGGTCATGTGCTGGTCGTTGCGGCCCTGGCCTGCGGCGACCAGAGTGCCAACGGTGCCACGCTTGGCGCTGTAGACGTGACCGAACAGTTGCTTGGCCCAGGACCAGCGACCGGTGCTGTCATCCATGACTGCTTGCCAGGTGTTGAGAGTGGCCAGATCCGACCATGGCAAAGCGATGAACTCGAACGGTTCGTCACCCAGCGCGGCAACCGCTGCTACCTGATCCGGCACGCCGACGCCGCCGATCATTGCCGTGACAGTCGTGACCAGGCCTGGCGGAGTGTCTTCGCCGTTGCTCTTGCCCAGACGATTGAACTGCAGGCTGATGTCGTTACCGCTGTCGCCAACCCATTTGGCGCTCACGGTCACGGTGCCGTCGACGGCTGCCGCACTGACCGGTAGATCGGCAGTGGCGTTGATTTTCTGCGCCAGAGCGGTGGCCGCTTGTGCAGCGGTGGCACCGTTGACCACGGTGGCCTGCACCCGCACACCAGCGACGTACAGGTTGAGTACGCCAGCCTGAGTCGCGGTGCCGGTCAGGGTCAGCACGCCTTTGGCGATGGCGCCTTCAGCGTTGTGCAGCGGCAGGCACCAGATCTCGCCGATCGGGTCGGCCTTGCGGAACGTCTCGTACATCGAGGCGAGCATCGAGCCCTGACCACCGATGCTTTTTGCCAGCGCGACGCTGGAGACCAGCACCAGTTTGCCGACTTCGCTCGGGGCGATATTGTCGTTGACCTGAGCGACGATCAAACGGCGCATGGTCGACGTCGCGCTATTAGCGGCCGAGTTGTCCATTTCGGCATAGAACAGCGGTACACGAATGTCCGCGGGGATGTTGCTGAATCCGATCGCCATTATTTGGCTCCCTGTGCTTTGACTTTTACGGTTTTGATTGTGATATCGCCGTCGGCCAGACGCCGGCGCCACCAGGCGCTGTCCAGCACTTCACGGCCTTCGAGGGGCAGCAGATCGCCCGCTTCCGGGTCAGGCACGGCACGGCCAGCGGCCGGCAGTACGGTGATGCGATTGCTCATGGGGTTACGTCTCCAGAGAAAGTCAGTTCCACGCGCCCGTCAGGGCCCGGGTGTTTCAGATTGGGGTCGGCCGGATCGATCGCATCGACCCGCACGGTGACCCCGGTAAAGGACGACAAACCGTCCAGTTCACGTTCGTGCCAGCTCTCCGCAGGCTGACTTGGCAGATTGCGGCCAAGCTGGAACTCGGCAAAAAAGCGCAGCCGATAGAAGGCCCGGCTGCTGTTGATCGAGACCATTTCGCCGCCGTCGTAGACGATGGCGCTGTAGTCGCTGCCCGGCTTGAACCCCACCAGCGCACGCCACAGTTCGGCACGCAGGTCGTGCAACAGATCCAGCGCTTTTGTAGCGTCGGTTGCGTCAAGCGCGAGGACGATTTCGAAGCGGTCGCGGATCGGTTGGGCGGTGAGGTTTTGTGCGGTGCTGGTGCTGGCGAGATCCGCCAGGGGCAGCACGTGGGCCGAGGGTGTCGGCAGATCCGCGTTGCCTTGCAGCAACGCCAGATCGACGCCCACCGCAATGTGATTGGCAAGGCTTGGGCATTGCCCACGCAGTTGCGTGAGGATCGGGGTGATCTTCATGGTGGTGTTCCAGAGTTGAAATGAGTTGCAGAAAACACCGCGAATCCACTGTAGGAGTGAGCCTGCTCGCGATAGCGGTGCCACATTCACAATCAATGTGCCTGACACACCGCTATCGCGAGCAGGCTCACTCCTACAGGGGACTCGTGGGTGTGAGATCAGTCCTTGGCTTCGGCTTTCGGGTCGAGGCACGCGGCATCGATCACGCAGCGATAGCTGTTCTCGCGATTGCCGCTGGCGGTGACTTTTTCGATCGACCAACGCCCACGCATGAAGTCCGGCCAGGTCTCATCGAGCAGCACCAGACCTTCGGCCGCCAGCAGTGGATTGCCGGGACAAGTGATTTTCACCTTGTACTTCTGGCGGAGCATCTTGCGCACTTCGCCCTCGCCGACGGCGATTGCATCGGCTTCAGTGGGTTGCTTCTGGCGGAGGGTCTTGAACGGCGCGATTCCTGTTTCAACCCAGCGCAACACACCTGCAGCGCCATCCCAAAAACAGGTCTTGCAACCCTTGGTCTGCTCGCGGGCAGACTCCTCCAGCGTGGCGCTGACGAACGCGTGATCGCCGGGACGGTTGTTGCTGGTCACCGACAATGTCACGTCCGCCAGCACCTGGCCCGACAACGATTTGGTCTGGCCGGGACGGGCCAGCACGTACACGTCGTTGTAGGGTTTGGTCACCGCGTTGTACTTTTTCGCCAGGCGCGTCAGAAAGCTCATGTCGGTTTCGTTGGACTGGTCGACGTGCTCAATCCTGATCATCGCCACCTCGGGCGCAACGCGCGGTGAAAAGCCATGGCTCGATACCAGATCGCGAAACAGCGAACCCAGTGTTGTCGGGCCATGACTGGCCGTGCGACGTTGCTTGAAGCCCGTCTCGTCATCCTTGCTGAACGGCGCCGCCGTGGCCACCAGCGTCAGGCGAAACGGGAACAGCGTCGGCGTCAGGCGCGTCACTTTGAACTGGCCCTTGTCGACCATTCCCGATTCCAGATAACCGACCTCAAGGCCGATTTTTCCACCCAGATTCGGCAGCCCTTCGAGGCCTTCAAGATCAATCGTCAAGGTCAATTGATCGGACTCGAAACCGGCAGCGTCGATGTGCTCCCAACTGATCAGGCGTTGATTGAGCAGATCCGCGTTTGCGCCGTAAATCTTAACGACCGGCGTAAAACCCAGTGTCATGCAACCTCCTTAATCCCAGGCCGTGAGCGGTTTGATCGTGGCCGGTTTCGAGTCGAGTTCCGGCAACGTGACCCAAACGCCCGCAGGCAGGATCGGGCCGTGTTCGGCCAGGGTCGGGTTGAGTATCCACAGAGTTTCTTCGGCGGCGTCATCACTGCGCCCGGTTTCGCGGTAGAGCAGCAGATTCACCGAATCACCGGCCATGCTTCGGACCTTACGCATTGTTGAACTCCGCTAGCTCGATGACCCAATCGACGACCATTGCCGTGCCGTCATCGATGATCTGGGTTTGCGTTTCCTGAACCGAATTGATCCGCCACAAACCCCAGTTGCGACCGATGCCATCGATCAATGGCAGTGGTATGCGCAATGCCTGCAAGGCGCGCAACTCATCGAGCCGGTCCATGGCTACGGCGTACATCGACTTGCCGGTGATGGTCAGGGTTTCCGGTTTTTGCCCGGTCTGACTGGATTTGGGTTTACTGGTCAGGATCTGTATTTCGGCCCAGCCACCGTCGGCCTTGCGCAGCAGCTGGTGGTACGCAAAGTTGCGCGACAGGCCGAAGATGAAACTGCCCAGTGCCATTTGTTGTTTCATCAGGCGACTCCATCGGTGAGGGCTGCGTCACGGCGGGTGGCGAGAGCGTTGGTGCCTGCAGCGGGTGTGAATGCGGTATCGAAATGGTTGCGCATGACCTGCGAAACCACATCGCCGATTTTTTCGGCATTGAGCGCATCACTGCCGCTGATCTGCACCAACGGCGAGTAGGTGTTATTGGTGAGTAGCGTCTGTGCGCTGGACAGATCCTTGGCCACTTGCGCGGGGGGCGCGAGTTTGTCCTCGGCAGGTTTCCCCCATTGTTCCCCCACATAGGAGCCGAGCATTCCGCCCAGAGTGCCGCCGATGAATGTGCCAATACCAGGTGCAATGAACGAGCCGATCGTGGCGCCAATCGCAGTTCCAGCCAACTCGCCGGCAGCACCTTTGACAGCTTGATCATCGCCGTCACGCCAGCCCTTCAAACCCGCGTAAGCGGCATGACCAATCGCCAGCGGCGCGCCCATCTTGAAGGCGGGCAATGATTTGACCAGCGGCGGTAGAAGCTTGGATTTGGCACCCTCGACCAGCGGCATGAGCTTGGCGGTCGCGCCGTTGAGCCAACTCGGGCGCATGCTTTTGGCCATCTCACCGACCATTTTCACGCGGGTTATCGCATCGTCAAACATCGGGGCGATTTTGGCCGTCATCGTGCTCAAACGTCCGCCTCGACCGGCGCCAGAGGAAGGAACACGAGACCGCGCGCTGGAAGATGCGCGTCGACCGGCGCGCTTTCTTTTAGGCCCCTCGCCGCCGTCGTCACCGCCATTGATCACATCGGCAATATCGGCGGGCAATCGCGCCGTCGCCAGACGCAACAGTTTCGAGTTGACCGCATCCAGCACCGAGGCGACCCCGGTCTTCAGTACACCACCGACGAACGGCATGGCGGCCACACCGGCAAGTGTGAGACCAGCCGCCAGAAACGGCAGTGCTTCAGCCGCTGAACTCAAGCCATTGACCACAGCCGTTAGCGACACTGCCAACGCGTCAGTCACGGGCGCGAGTGCATTTCCCACCGCTGTCGACAAGCGATTAAGACTCGCATCCAGCGCATTCCAGCGCCCTTGTGACGTATCGCCAAAGGCTTCGGCCGTTTTCGTCGCGGCACCGCCGCCGGAACCCAGCTCCGAGGTTGCATATTGGTGCTTGTCGGACACTCGCGTGAAGGCTGTCTTGACGTCGTCGGGCTTCTTCAACAACTCAAGAATGCTGGTACTGCTCTCGCCAAACAGCGTCTTCGCTGTGGCTGCACGTTCGGGTACGGATTGTTTAGCGAGCGCCGCGAGCACCGAATCAATGGCACCTGGCGCATCCGTGCGCATCTTCTCAGGTAACGAATCGGGGTCCAAGTGCAACCGGGTCATCGCCGAACGCTGTTCGGTTGACGCCGCGTTTCCTTTGCCGAAGACCGACGTAAAGCTCTTCAATGCCGCAGTGGCACCGTCCTTGTCGGCCCCGCTGTTCAACAGCGCAGTGGCAAACGCTGCCACCTGTTCCGGTGTCATTCCCGATGCAACAGCACTCTCGCCCGAGCGTTGTACGACCGCGCCGATATCGGCAGGCTTGGCATCCAGACCGCTGCTGCCCAGGTAACTGACCGCATCGGCCAGATCCTGTCCCTGGTATCGATCCAGCTTCAAGGAGGAACGCCAGACCGCGAGCATTTCCCCCGCGGCCTTGACGTCAATCCGGAAGGCTGTGGCATTGATCGCCGCGTCGCCGGAATACGCTCTTAGCTCTGTCGCTCGCTGATCACCCTTGGCGCCGTCGGCAATACCAGATCGCGCCCCGACCTGCTGGATTTGCAACAGATCCGCACCAGTCGCGCCACTGGCTGCAACTGATCGCTGAGTCGCGAGTTCGAGGG
Organism: Pseudomonas sp. MWU12-2020; assembly: GCF_023100605.1. Lineage (NCBI taxonomy): Bacteria > Pseudomonadati > Pseudomonadota > Gammaproteobacteria > Pseudomonadales > Pseudomonadaceae > Pseudomonas > Pseudomonas sp. MWU12-2020. The sequence goes on along the minus strand of NZ_JALMEX010000010.1, from coordinate 158,131 downwards.
TTTGCTCTGAATGCGCTTGAAGCTGGTCTTTGTTGAGCCCAATCAACTGATTGAGCTCAACCAGCGCGGTCTCGTTAGCCATCGCCGATTGCAGCTTTTTCGGTGGCGGACGCTGCTCGATTTCCGCCTTGAGTTTTGACTTCGGCTCACTGTTGGCGGCTGGCGGCGCCGCGACGACCTTGAACAACGATTGCTGGCTGACCAGCAGCTCTCGCAGCTTGATCTGCTCCTGAGTCAGCAAGCGAATATCCACGCTTGCCAGGGACAATGTCAGGTTCAGATCCTGTAGTGATTTGCCGAGGTTGGTCGGCAGCGCGTCCGCCGTATTGCCACTCTCACCGGCGTATGCGAGCGCATATTTACTCTCTGCCATGCCGCTCTACTCCTGTTTCACGCCAAGGCGAGTGATCGCTATGTCGTAGCGGCGCAACGCCTTTTCGGCGTCCCATTCCAGAATCTCCGCTTCACTTACCGGGTAAATGAGCGGGACGATATCGAGGATTACTTCGATGTCGCGTTCCGAAAGTAGGCCGCCGGCTGGTTTAAAAAATCGTCGATGCGCACCTGCAATTGGGTCCAGTCCGGGACGCTCAGCTGGGCCAGATCGGGGATCATCAGACCGGTGCAGTGGGCAGTGATGAACTCGGCGCGTTCCTTGGCCGTTTTCAGTTTTTTCATCACTTTGGTGGCGCGCAGTGCCGGCATTTCCAGCGACAGCGAGGTCACGGTGCGGCCGGTCACGGCGAGCGGTTGCAGCAGCTGCACTTCGTCAGGATCGTCGGACTTTTCCGCGTCCTCGACCTGCTCCAGAAAGTACGCCGTCGGACGGGTCGACATCTCGTGCACGTACTGGGCGATGCTCACGTAGTCCGGGCGTTTCAGCTGGTCGAGTTCCTTGACCGACAGGCCGGTGGCGAGCAGCGCCAGTTCGAAGAACTGATCGTCTTCATCATCGCCGGCACGTTCCAGCGCTTCTTTCTGCGCGGCGTAGAACAGTGGCTTGAGCTGGATCTGTTCGATCTGCGCGCCGTCGTCACCGCTGATCGGCGACAGCAGGTCATGCTTGGGTGGCATCCACGACATGTATGAATTCCTTGGTGATTCTTTTTTAGGGGGTGTCGCTATTCCCTTGTAGGAGTGAGCCTGCTCGCGATGGCGGTCTTTCAGGCACATTGATGTTGAATGTGCTGGCCTCATCGCGAGCAGGCTCACTCCTACAGGGTTTGGGGTGTATCGAGAGTTACGGCATCAGCACCGCACGACGCGCATCACCGAGGATGTCGACGCCGTTGAGCACGAACTTCTGGGTGCGCACGTCGATGTCGATCACCGGGATGCCGTTTTCCAGGCGGTTGTAGGTGCGGCAGGAGAACTCCAGAGTCGTCAGGGCTTTGCCGCCCATCTTGATCGCGTCTTCACCCATGGTTTTGAGCTTGCCGCCGATGGTGTGATAGGTGAACCAGGTGTTGCCGTCCTGATCCTGACCGGCTTCACGCACGTTCAGCAGGATGTCGTCGCCCAGCTTCACACCCATCGCCAGCAACACTTCAGCACCGGTGCCTTGCAGCTTGAGCGTGGCGTTCAGAGCCTTGGCACTCTTGGCCATTTCCTCAACGATGAAGCGCCCGCCCGCCATGCTTTCCATGTCGAAATCGATTTTCGGCGGGGTGAATTCCTCAACGGTCGCCGACAGCGGCAGACCTTGCAGGGTGGCCGCGATGGCCTGTCTTACGCGGTTGGTAAACATTAGAGAACGTCCTCCAGGAACTGCTCGATGATTTCATCGCGGGCGTTGAGTTGATAAACCATGTGTTCGTTCGGCGCGTAGCGGCCATAGTCGATGACCACGTACCAGGTGCCGTTCTTGTACTTCTCGACGCTGTTGAGTTCCGGGTGCAGGTAGACGCTGCCGCCAGGAATGGTTTCGTCGGCGACCAGGGTCTGCAGCCAGTCGTTGATGCGCTTGACCTCCTGATCCATGAACGACTTGGTCAGGTTCTTGGCCATGGCTTTCTGGCCGGCCTTGACCAGCTTGCGGCTGATCGCATCTTCGAGGCCGACGTAGCTGATGAACTTGCCGGTGATCGAACGGTTACCCAGCAGCGAGAAGCCACCGAGCACGGTGCGGGCGTAGTAGCTCACGCCGTAACGGTTGAGCAGATCACCTTCGGTGGAGGTGTCGAGGATGTTGTATTCGACGACGCGGGACACGTCTTCGGCGTAGGTCACCTGGTTGCCCGGGCTCTCCCACTGCTTGACCTTGGCCAGTGCGGCAATCGCCAGGCTCGACGGCGCGAGGAAGACATTTTTCTTCGCGGCTTTCGAGTACACGGCGGGCATGTTGTGCACCACCAGGCAGCGGTCGAAACCGAGGTCGGCGCCGCCCAGTTCCTGGCTGTAAGCCACTTGATCAGCGACCGAAGCGTCTTTGCCGTCCAGTACCACACGGGCCTTGATACGCTTGCCGAACGAAGCGAACTCGCTGGCCACCGCTTTGGTGCCGGTGAAGCCCGGCGCGCCGATGATGGTCAGGTCTTCCGGGACACTGCCCAGTGCGGCCAGACCGAGCTTGCGGCCGGTGGTTGGATCGACACCACCGATCACCGCGTTAACGGTGTCGGCCGGGGTCGCGCCCGCTTCGACGATCACCACGTACACCGGCACCTTGACCACTTTGAGGATCTGGTAAACCGCGTGGTACAGCGTGCCCTCTTCGGCGCCGGTCGGATCGAGCAGCGCGTGAGTGGTGAAGCTGTTGATGCGGAACGGTGCGTTGCGCGGAATCAGCGGATCGGCTTTCGGCGCGGTGCCGACCAGACCGATGACGTTGTCACCCAGGCCACCCATGGCCTCGGGGGATTCGGTGGCATTGACGGTAATGCCGTTGTGCTCGAAGTTCAGAACCTCAGCCATGGTTAGTCAGCCTTCTTGGCAGCGGCCTTTTTGGCCTGGGTAGTAGGTGTTTTCAACTCCAGTCGACCGGCGCTGTGCAGCGCACTGGCCTCGACGTCGAGCAGATCAAGGTCTTGACCGACGCTCGACCAGTGCCCACCGCCGGTGGGGAATGGGACGAGCACGGTGTAGGTTTGGCGAACAGACATTTGCGAGCTTCTCCAGACGCAAAACGCAAAAGCCCCATGTAGGGGCTTTGTGCAGACGTAAAAAAACCGCTTTCGCGGTATCGGGTTTACTTGATGAAAGAGGGCAACTCAGGCCAGACCAGTTCAGTGGGTTGCTCCACCGTTTCAGGAATGTCGCGAAGAGCCTTTCGGTAAGCCTTGAGCTGTGCCAGTTGCTCGGCGGTAGCCGGATAATCAGGCAATTGCGTAAAGTCAGTGGCGCGCAGCAATTGATCGCGACGACTGCGAATGGCAGCCCATTCGATTTCCGGCATGGGCCCTGCCAGAGGCAGATCAGTTGCCACACTTTCAATATGTTCGATCATGATTTTTCCTTAATTGAACAAAACGGTCTCGGCCAAGGACAATTTGGTTTTCAAATCACCCAAATTGAACAAACGGCCGTTACCCACTCGCATGGTGTCGATGCGAACCGTGGTGAAATAAATATTTGGAATCAGCACTCGCATAACAATATTGCCATTTGCATCCACATAAACAGCAGGCGTCATATTGCCAAAGGTCGAAACATTCAGCAGCGAGCGAGTAGGCTGATAGCAATAACCAACTATTGTTTCCTCAATGATTTTTGCCGTACCGTAACTGTAGCCCTTTACATTGAACCAGAACATTTCAGAGTTGATGTTGATATTCAATGGGATCTTGAAATGCATATAGACATTGAGACTGGTCGCCAGATCTGTCGGCACAAAACCACCCTCGCTACCCAAACCATGCGCGCCCCCCGTGCCCGTGACAAAACCTTGCAATATATTCCGGCGGATCGTACCCAGTGCCGTTGGGTCACCTTCAACATCTTTTAGACTTCGCCATTCATTGAACTGATTCAACGCCGTGGCCATGGTGGTATTAATGCTGCCAATTTTCCCGTTCACGACACTGGTCAAATTGTTTGCAGCCGTGACCAACGATGCAACAGTAGTTTCTAGACTCACGTTTAAGTTTCCTGTTTTATTAATAAGCCGACACGGCCATTATCGAGAGGTTCGCCTTTATCAGCTGCAACCGCGATGACTTATCTTGTTTCAAGCGCCATTACCCGTAACAGCAGTTGAACATGACGGGACATATTATCGATATCGGCACATGCCAACGCCGTAAACTCTTCACTCAACAATATATTGAGATTTTCCGTTCCTACCGACACGGTGACGCTGTCCGCCGGCAGCGGAGAGACATCCAAGGTGAACTTCTGCAATACGCGCGCGGCACTTGCCTTGTAGGTCAGCAACTTGCCGGCTACTGAGTAAACCGCCAGGAGCGTGCCACTGGCGAGATAGAAGCCGAATTCCCCGATTTCATATTCGTCCGGACCGCTGAACAGCGCTCCCATCCTGAGTTGTCCTGCACCCAGGTCTTCGTAATCGACAATCGCAACGCGCTGTCGCTCATCGCGAAGTGCGGTTTCGGAGCCGGTAGGATCGTAGCGAGCGGTGCCGGCACCGATATGCGTGATCTCGCCTTTCAAACCCTGGTTTTTTGCCTGCAACACTTCACCCAGTCCCGCAGAGGTGAAGCGAACCAGGCGCGTAACGTCATCCGTCATAACTGCGCCCTTCAATCATTGATTTTTGATGCGCTGGAGTTCCAGCGTTTATTGGCCGCGCCTCGACCCTTCACCCAGGCAGCGCCGAGTGGAGAGACAGCTCGCTGTCAGAGAGCGCCAGCGATGCACCCGCGCTGAGCCCCAACAGAGCAGGCAACTCGATTTGCGGCAGAGCCCCTGCCCGCTCGCAGTCATGAATACTCAGACCGGGGTCAACAGCCGCAGCAGCTTGCAAACCGGCGCGGGTGCTGTGAACGATGGTGATGGTTGCCTCATCACGCTCACTTTTCGCTGCATTGACACGCCGTATCAGGCGGTTGTGATCGCCGCTCGACCAACGCGTACCAATCAGCGCCTGCACGTCGAAAGAATAGGGCTGACCTGCCGGTCTCTGCTGATACCAGGCCGCTATATTCGGCGTGAAACCCAACGACTCAACGGCATGACTCAGCGCCTGGCGAGTACCCGCCTGGCGCTGTATTTGCCAGGCGAGCGATACCGTCAGACGTTTTTCGGTCTCGCTGGCATCGGCATCCCACTCACTGACGCCGCGATCCGCCGCCAGATACGGCAAAAAAACCACCGGCGTTTTGCTCGGGTTCATCAGTTCGGGGAACGGCGGCGCGATGCGATCAAGCAGCGCACCGAAGCCCAGATCCAGTCCACGTTCGAGTGCCGAGCTGTTGGCCGGCAGCAACGTCGGGCTATGCGTTGGCTCACTCATAGCGTCAGCACCTCGACCTCGACCGCCGTGCAGTACGGCGCCTGAAACGCCGTGGTGACGATCGGCGCCAGCGGTTCAAGAATCTGCAGTTGCACGGTGCCAGCGCTGTGCAGCGTGTAGTCGATCCAGCTCGGATCGACCCGCCCTTCGAGGCGATGGCAACTGTCGGCGTAGGCCTGCAATTGCTGCTGTGCGGCAACTTTGGTCAGGCCCGAGTCGGGGCCGGAATTGATCTTGGCCACCACACGAATCTTGTAGCGTTGAATGTCCGCAGCCTTGACCGTGACCAGGTCGGTTTCCGGTCGCACATCGGGCCGGGCGAAGTGCTGGCGTACACCGTCAAGCAACGCTGCAGACGGGGTGCCATCGCCGTCGCGGGACAACACTGTGACCTGCACTTCGCCCGGCGCCGTGCGGCGTCCGTTGCCGTCCTTGACCTGTGCAGCGAGGCCGTCCGGATTGAAGGTGTAGGTGACATTCACCACACCGGCATCGCTGGATTCGACCTTCACCTTCGGCCGCTCACCGAGGGTAAACACTTCGCGGCGATACTGCATTCGCGAGCCCGCTGCCGGGGCGTGCGGTGCCAGGTAATAGCGCAGCCGGGCGTCGTCGTCGCTTTCGTAAATCGCGGGTACCGGCGGGAAGGCTGCAGGGTCGCCCGCATCGAGCAACTGCCGCTCCAGGCCCATGTCTGCCAGCCGTGCATCGAGGTTGCTGCCGGTCGCCCACCACGCCAGCATCTGCTTGATGCGAGCGTTGTATTTGCGTTCATGGGTTTGCAGGCGCACGCAGAAGGCTTCGAGCGCCAGGGTCAGCAGCTCGCTTTCGTTGTCGAGGCTGGTCTTGAGTTTCGCCGCGCTGTCCGGCGCTCGGGCGCCGACGTATTCGATGACGAAGTTTTTGAACTCGGCGAGCAGGTCTTCGAAGGCGTCGACGGTGATCAGCGCCGGTTCGGCCAATTGGTTCTGGCCGGGGATCAACATGCTCATGTCACTACCTCGAAGGTCTGTTGACGGTTTTTCCAGGTGCCGGCGAAACGCAGCAGCAGACCGGCGCCCTGACGGCTGGCGACGATCACGCTCGGCTGAAAATCGCTGATCCCGTTCTGCGCGTTGTAGAACGCCTGAGCCGCGTGGCTCTGCGCCAGAAGCAGAACGTCGTCACCGAGGTTCTGCCCCAGCAGCGTGGGGATCAGCGAGCCATAAAGGGGCCTTTTTTGCCGGGTGCCCAGCGGCGTGGTCAGGGCTCGTGTCGCGCGCTGCACAAACTGCAGCCAGTCGTCGACCGTGGCCCCGGAGTCTCTATCGATTCCGATCATGGGAAGCTCTTGATTCAGGGGCTGATGACGCGGCCCTGGTGATCCACCAACGGGCCGCTGAAGTGCACGCCCGAGGCATCGATGCTCAGGCCGACGCCGCCCAGTTGCAGGCTGATCAGCTGTGGCGTCATCGTCAGTTGCGCCGGGCCGATGCTCAGTGCAAGCGACTCGCGAGAGCCACTGAATGCAGCCGGGGCGTTCTGCCAGTGCAAGGTGTGCGTGGCGTCGTCGTAGCCGCTTTCGCTGCCGTCGACATGCACCCGGCGCGTCAGCGTCGGTACCGTCGCCGTCGGCGGAAATCGGTCACTGTTGAGGCCGAACAACGCCACGCTTTGCGCGCCGCTTTCACCGCTGCCGTAGTTGAACAGCAGGCACTGCTCGCCCACGCTCGGAATCCGCGACTCGCTCTGCGCTCCGGCGCTGGGGTTGAAGAACTTGATCGACGGCGTGAGCAATCCTCCGTGGCTGACTTGGCAAGTGTTGCTCGCAGCATCGACTGCCTGACAGACGCCGATGCGACAAAAACTCTCGGCACGTCGGTGCAGGTCGTCGATTTCCGCTTCCATCTCCGCCAGCCGCTCGATGATCGGCCCCAGTTGCATGCGCAGTAATGCGTCGAACATCGGTCAGGCCTCCAGCGCGGTGTATTGGTCGGGGTCATCGATGTTGCTGACTTCCCAGGTGCGGGCGAATTTCGGCGTACCGAGCGGGTCGTCGAGCAACGTCGGGCCGAGATAGAGGGTCTGGGTGAAGGTCAGCGTCCACGCCTTGTATGGCTGGTCGGCGCGGATCAGCACTGACGGCAGACCATCAAGGTTCATCGGCAGATCACATTGAGCGCCGGGCAGTCCCCAACGGTTGTCGGTGATCAGGTTTTTCAGTACGGCGATCAGATCGCAGGCGGCAAATGCGCTCGCAGAAAGTGCCGGAATGACTTGCAGCGACACCGTCATGACGTGGGCGATACGCCCGTCAGCGGCACGTGCGCCCGGTGCATTACGGTCGAAGTCGATCAACGCCCAGGCCTGAGCGCCGGGTGCCGTGAAGTCGTCGTTATTGCCGACCTGCAGGTTCAGGCCGGCGCTGTTGCGCAAGGTTGTCGCCATCGCCGTGAACAGCTGCGAAGGCTGCTGGATCGGTGCGGGCATGCATTGACCTCCTTTTCAAATGTCCACGCGCAGCCCCGCCGCATCAGTTGCAGCGAGGCAGGAAAGTGAGGGTTTACTGTGGATCGTGCGGTGGCGGTACTTCGCACACGCCAATACGCTTGGCGGCCCAGCGTTCGTACAGACCGATAGCCACGTCGGCACCGGCCATGGCGGTCAGGCAGCCGATTGCGCACGCAGCCCAGATCGACATGCCAGCGGCGTACAACAGCATAATGGCGGACACCCCGCAGATGACGCAGGCACCGGAGCGCAACGCCAGACGTCGCATGAGCGCCCAGCCTCGAGCGCCGTCCTTGTCGGCGCGCCACATTTCACCGGATACCCCGCCCACCAAGGCAAGCAGGATAACCAGCCAGACCGGCATGTCCGCCAACGCTTGTTGCTCGGTTGTCATGTCACGCCTCCTGGGAGCGTTGATGAATGAACGGATTGTGGGGAAGCGACACCGCATCGGTGTCGCCGCTCACGCTTGAATAAAACGCCGCGAATTCGCGGCGATATCGGTTACAGAGGTTCAACAATGACGTTGTCGATAAAGGCAAAGTTGGCATACGGGTTCTGTTCGTTGAAAAACGCCAACGTTGTCTGTGGGGTGATCGCGGTGAACTCGTAAGTGATGGTGCTCCACTCCACCGCGACGCCTTTGGCAGACGGCGTGCTGAACGTAGCGGTCTGGCCAGCCACTTTCACCTGAATGACACCGTCGCCGGAGCGGCTGGCGTAACGCGAGTTACCCGCACTGAAGGTCAACCGGTACTTGGCGCCTACGGTGGTGGCGAAGTTCTGCTGAATCCCGCCGCCATTGCCGTAAACGTAGTTGGCCAAGTCAACAATCGCCACGCCATCGGCTGCGGCGGAACCGAACGAAGCTGGCAAGTTGAAGTACTCGGCACCGGACAGAAACGTCGTCCAGCCGGTGATGAAATTGGCTTTCGCCGGGGTGTCCAGAATGCAGCTGCCGCTGCAACCGGGCTGTTCAAAGCTGCCGTTGACCAGAAGGTTGGCGGCGACTGCATTGGCTCCCGCGCCAAACGACACAGCAGCGAGCATCAATACGACGTACTTCTTCAAAATGTTCATGCATTTCCCTATGAGTAAACTGGCATTGCTGAAGTTGCGCGTGCATCAAACAGCGTTTATGGAACTTCTGGCCAGGTGACGGTCAGCGGATAGCCAGGCTGTTTATTGACATTGCTCATATCGATAAAGAATTGCTTGTACGCCAGCAAGGCGGCTTTATCGGCCGGAGTGGCCAGACCCAGTTCAACTTTGTAGGCCAGCGCGGAGGAAGCCAGAGTATTGTTGGCTCGTTCCAGACGTGGGGCTCTGGCAGCGCGCAGTTCGTTGGACAGTTGGGATGGCTGACCCCACATATCGCTGTCGGTAAATGTCCAGACGCCGTCGGTGTTCACCGCATTCCAGGAGTAGTCGATTTTGGGCAATGCGCTGACATCCACCCAGACTTGGTTCGCCGGAAACTCTTCGGTGATCGGGTTAGCAGTTTCAAAAATGTTGTCGACTTTGCCTGCGACAACACGTGCGTACTTCTTCATGCTCATCATCCTTATTGATTGCCGGCATTCCGGCTTTTCAGTTCCTGCCCGGGTAGGCATTCCAAAAAGCCCGGCAATGGTTGCCGGGCTTTTCAGTAATGCGCTCCTTCGCCTTCCTTCAAATCCTGTGTTCGAGAAGGAAGCTGACTTTTCGGCGCTACTGGCGCGGTACGAGTCCATTCAAATTGTTTTTCCGACCGCGGTCCCTGCCCGCCGGATAACTGCTCTTGGTGCTTTACGCTGCACACCCGGGTCAGTTGCCAACCCTCTGAACCGTTGAGGCCGGTTCATCGCTGCCTGTTCTTGTGGAACTAAAGAGCTGTTGTTGCCAGCCGCTTTGTCGAGCGGCTTGGTGGCAAGGATATGCATGGATGCATATACAGTCAATGCATAAATGCATTTATTTATGCGCAAGAAATGCACAGGCGCATGAAAGCCGCATAAATCAAGGCGTTGGAGGTTTTATTCGGGCGAAAAAAAACCCGCCAAGGGGCGGGTTTTCAGTGAAGGGGGAAGTCTATCGAGCGTACATGCCCCACCAGAAGACGTGACCGAGGATGACGATCTGCTCTTCCTGCATGTCCTGGAAGCTGTAGTCCTCGTCCGGATGCTCATCACGATTGAAGCTGCGCAGACGGATGCCGGTCGGCAGGCGATAGAGCTGCTTCACACGCAACTGACCGTTGTGATTGATCGCGTACAGGTCGCCATCGATGATGTCGCCGATCCCGCACTTGCCGGCGTTCACCCCGACCGTGGCGCCATCACGCAGCACTGGCATCATGCTGTTACCGCGCACCGTCACGCATTTGGCCTGGTCGAACTGCACACCGTTGTGGCGCAGGCTGCGCTTGCCGAAGCGCAGGCTAGAGCGTTCGCTCTCTTCGATGACGAATCTTCCTGATCCAGCAGCCAATTCAACCTCGCGAAGAAAGGGCACCGACACCTCGTCGTCATCGACAGGGGTATCGTCGTCCCACAGGCTTATGTCCTTGAGTTCCGCATGCACGTCATCACGCGCGCCGCCCGTCGCCGGTGCGACGTCTGCGCGACCACGCAATTGATCAGTGCTCACATTGAAGTATTCGGCGATCTTCGAAATGTGTTTATCCGAAGGATCGACGATCTTCCCGCTGAGAATCCGCGAGAGCGTTGATTGAGGCACGCCGGTGCGACGGTGGAGCTCCGTAGGGGAGATCCCGTGCTGGTCGAGCAGTGCTCTTAAGACGGAGGATACGTTGCGTTTTTGCATAACGCGCATAGTGCTTGAAGTTTTTTCCGAAGACAAATGCTGATTTGCATAAATCGTGCATATATCACAATTAAACGCAGAAAGTGCCAGCGGACTGTCATGCCTGCGTCAAGCAGACCGCCCATGGTAACCTTGCGCCCATCGCGGAAAAGCCCGGCGGTTGCCCTTGCTTTTGCCCTACATCATTTAACGAGTTACCTGACAATCCGATGAATAAAGCCGTCTCCGACCTGTCCTCCCACACCCCGATGATGCAGCAGTACTGGCGCCTGAAGAACCAGCACCCGGACCAGCTGATGTTCTATCGCATGGGCGACTTCTACGAGATCTTCTATGAAGACGCGAAGAAGGCTGCCAAGTTGCTCGACATCACCCTGACCGCGCGCGGTCAGTCGGCGGGACAGGCGATTCCGATGTGCGGGATTCCTTATCACGCGGCGGAAGGTTATCTGGCGAAACTGGTCAAGCTCGGCGAGTCGGTAGTGATCTGCGAGCAGGTCGGCGATCCGGCCACCAGTAAAGGCCCGGTGGAACGTCAGGTGGTGCGGATCATTACCCCGGGCACGGTCAGTGACGAGGCGCTACTCGATGAGCGCCGCGACAATCTGATTGCGGCGGTACTGGGCGACGAGCGTCTGTTCGGTCTGGCCGTGCTGGACATCACCAGTGGCAACTTCACCGTGCTCGAAATCAAGGGCTGGGAGAACCTGCTGGCGGAACTGGAGCGGGTCAACCCGGTAGAGCTGCTGATCCCGGACGACTGGCCGAAAGACCTGCCGGCGGAAAAACGCCGTGGCGTGCGTCGTCGCGCACCGTGGGATTTCGAGCGTGATTCGGCGCTGAAAAGTCTCTGCCAGCAGTTCTCCACCCAAGACCTGAAAGGCTTCGGCTGCGAAACCCTGACCCTGGCCATCGGCGCCGCCGGTTGCCTGCTGGCCTACGCCAAGGAAACCCAGCGCACCGCCCTGCCCCATCTGCGCAGCCTGCGTCATGAGCGCCTGGATGACACCGTGGTGCTCGACGGCGCCAGTCGCCGCAACCTGGAACTCGATACCAACCTGGCCGGCGGTCGCGACAACACCCTGCAATCGGTGGTCGATCGTTGCCAGACCGCGATGGGCAGCCGCTTGCTGACCCGTTGGCTGAACCGTCCGCTGCGTGATCTGACCGTGCTGCTGGCGCGGCAGACCTCGATCACTTGTCTGCTCGATGGCTACCGCTTCGAAAAACTCCAGCCACAGCTGAAGGAAATCGGCGACATCGAGCGGATTCTGGCGCGGATCGGCCTGCGCAATGCGCGCCCTCGCGACCTTGCTCGACTGCGTGATGCTCTCGGCGCCCTGCCACAACTGCAAGTGGCGATGACCGACCTGGAAGCGCCGCACCTGCAACGCCTGGCAACCACCACCAGCACCTACCCGGAACTGGCGGCGCTGCTGGAAAAAGCCATTATCGACAACCCGCCAGCGGTGATCCGCGACGGCGGCGTGCTGAAAACCGGTTACGACAGCGAACTCGATGAGCTGCAATCGCTGAGTGAGAACGCCGGCCAGTTCCTGATCGATCTCGAAGCCCGGGAAAAGGCGCGCACTGGCCTGGCCAACCTGAAAGTCGGCTACAACCGCATTCACGGCTACTTCATCGAGCTGCCGAGCAAGCAGGCGGAATCCGCTCCGGCCGATTACATCCGTCGCCAGACGCTCAAGGGCGCCGAGCGCTTCATCACGCCGGAGCTGAAAGAGTTCGAAGACAAGGCGCTGTCGGCCAAGAGCCGTGCCCTGGCCCGCGAGAAAATGCTTTATGAAGCGTTGCTGGAAGATCTGATCAGCCAACTGCCACCGCTGCAGGACACCGCCGGCGCGCTGGCCGAACTGGATGTGCTAAGTAATCTCGCCGAGCGTGCATTGAACCTCGACCTGAACTGCCCGCGCTTCGTCAGCGAGCCTTGCATGCGCATCACCCAGGGTCGTCACCCGGTGGTCGAGCAAGTGCTGACCACGCCGTTCGTGGCCAACGACCTGAGCCTGGATGACAACACCCGGATGCTGGTGATCACCGGTCCGAACATGGGCGGTAAATCCACCTACATGCGCCAGACCGCATTGATCGTGCTGCTGGCGCATATCGGCAGCTTCGTGCCGGCGGCCAGTTGCGAGTTGTCGCTGGTGGACCGGATCTTCACCCGGATCGGCTCCAGCGATGACCTGGCCGGTGGCCGTTCGACCTTTATGGTCGAGATGAGCGAAACCGCCAACATCCTGCACAACGCTACCGAACGCAGCCTGGTGCTGATGGACGAAGTTGGGCGCGGCACCAGCACCTTCGACGGCCTGTCGCTGGCATGGGCGGCCGCCGAGCGTCTGGCGCATCTGCGTGCCTATACTCTATTTGCTACGCATTATTTCGAACTCACCGTGTTGCCGGAAGCCGAGCCTTTGGTGGCCAACGTGCATCTGAACGCCACCGAGCACAACGAGCGCATCGTGTTCCTGCACCATGTGTTGCCGGGGCCTGCCAGCCAGAGCTACGGCCTGGCGGTAGCGCAACTGGCCGGCGTGCCGAGTGAAGTGATCGTGCGTGCCCGCGAGCACTTGAGCCGACTGGAAGACACCGCATTGCCGCATGAAGCGCCAAAGCCTGCCATCAAAGGCAAACCGGCCGCTCCGCAGCAAAGCGATATGTTTGCCAGCCTGCCGCACCCAGTGCTCGATGAGTTGGCCAAAGTGGATCTCGATGACCTGACCCCGCGTCGAGCGCTCGAATTGTTATATGCACTCAAGAACCGGATCTAAGCACTAAAGAACCGGATATAACGCAAACGGCTTCAAGCTGTTAGAATCTCGCGCGGTTTGGGATGCTGCTGGCTAATAGCCTGGCTGGCAGACATCGCTCCCGAACCTGGCGACCCCAACCGTGAAGGGGCAACGCTGCCGCCGCCTGAGGAGAAAATTAGAAATGACCTTCGTCGTCACCGACAACTGCATCAAGTGCAAGTACACCGACTGCGTAGAAGTCTGTCCGGTGGACTGCTTTTACGAAGGCCCGAACTTCCTGGTGATTCACCCGGATGAGTGCATCGACTGCGCCCTGTGCGAACCGGAATGCCCGGCCGTCGCGATTTTCTCCGAGGACGAAGTTCCGGAGGATATGCAGGAGTTCATTCAACTGAACGTTGAATTGGCCGAAATCTGGCCGAACATCACCGAGAAGAAAGAATCGCTGCCGGATGCCGAAGAGTGGGATGGCGTCAAAGGCAAGATCAAAGACCTCGAACGCTGATCTGTCGCGCGTTACGAAAAGGCCCTTTGCGGGCCTTTTTGCTTTCCGGGTTTTACTTTTCTACAGGCAAAAAAAGGGGCGGTTTGACCCGCCCACATTTTTTCCCTATTCCCTGTATTCCTTTTCATCGTCCTGATGAATCGCGTCCTGCGATGTCCATTCCCCTCTTCCTTGAAGGGCGTGTCTGTCCGTCGACACAGTGCTGATACTAAAGAGTTCCCTGCCGAGAGCAATCGGCGTTGCGGGCTGAAAAACCCTGTAATAAGCACTTCACAATAAAAAATAAACTTTTAAATCAAGTAGTTAAACTCGATCACTCTGAGCAATCGACGTCTGCCGTCCTGCAAAAATAGGGAACACTTACGAAAGAGTAAGCCAAGGCTTACACCGTGAGACTACAAACGATGGAAATGCTGACCGTATGTCCGACAGTGAACTTTGTGGCGAGGCAGCTTGCTCTCACTTGAGTGCGCAGCGCTCATGAGTCTTTGGGATTGCTGCGTAACCCGGCGGGAACAAGCGCCCTCGCCACAGACAGTCATCAGCCAATATCCGAGCAATAAAAAAACCCCGAACCAGTCGGGGCTTTTTATGGGCGGGTGTCAGAGGCGCTTACTGAAACAGCGACTCGCTCGACAGGCCATTCTTCTCGAGAATTTCCCGAAGGCGCTTCAGGCCCTCCACCTGGATCTGCCGCACCCGTTCCCGGGTCAGGCCGATCTCCAGGCCTACATCTTCCAGCGTGCTGCTCTCATGACCGCGCAGGCCGAAGCGGCGTACAACCACCTCGCGCTGCTTGTCGGTCAGTTCCGAGAGCCATTGATCGATGCTCTGCGACAGGTCGTCATCCTGCAGCAGTTCGCATGGATCGGTCGGACGGTCATCCGTCAGGGTGTCCAGCAGGGTTTTATCCGAATCCGGACCCAGCGAGACGTCGACCGAAGAAACCCGCTCGTTCAGGCCAAGCATGCGCTTGACCTCGCCCACCGGTTTTTCCAGCAGGTTGGCGATTTCTTCGGGTGAAGGTTCGTGATCGAGCTTTTGCGTCAGTTCCCGTGCCGCCCGCAGGTACACGTTGAGTTCCTTGACCACATGGATCGGCAGCCGGATGGTCCGGGTCTGATTCATGATCGCGCGTTCGATGGTCTGACGAATCCACCAGGTAGCGTAGGTCGAGAAGCGGAAGCCGCGCTCGGGATCGAACTTTTCCACCGCGCGGATCAAGCCGAGGTTGCCCTCTTCAATCAGGTCCAGCAGCGACAGCCCTCGATTGACGTAACGCCGGGCGATCTTCACGACCAGCCGCAGGTTACTTTCAATCATGCGCTTGCGCCCCGCCGGATCGCCACTTTGCGACAGACGCGCGAAGTGAACTTCTTCCTCGGGGGAGAGCAGTGGAGAAAAGCCGATTTCGTTGAGATACAGCTGCGTGGCATCGAGTGCCCGAGTGTAGTCGATGTACTTGTGTTGCTTAAGTGAAGCGGAGTGTTTGGATCTGGAACGAACGGAAGGTGGAGCAGCCCCTTCATCATTCGACATCGAATCCGAATCGATGCCGGTCTCCATAAGGAGAACCTCATCGTCGATGTCAAACTCCGGCACTTCTTTACTGAGAGCCATTGTTATAGTCCTTTGGTGAGTTCGACCCCAAGCTCAAGCGACGCCTTTATCCTTGGCAGCGCTGGAGCCTGTCCCCTCTACGCGACGGAACAGGCTGGCCTCAAATCAACGTTTGGGCAGGAACTGCAGCGGATCTACAGGTTTACCTTGTCGGCGAATCTCAAAATGCAGTTTCACCCGGTCTGTACCCGTTGACCCCATTTCGGCAATTGTCTGTCCGACCTTGACCTGCTGCCCCTCCCGTACCAACAGCCTGCGGTTATGTCCGTAGGCACTGACGTAGGTTTCGCTGTGTTTGATGATGACTAATTCGCCGTAGCCCCTTAAGCCACTCCCGGCGTAAACCACCGTCCCATCAGACGCAGCTAAAACAGGCTGTCCCAAATCTCCGGCGATATCAATTCCTTTATTCAAACTACCGTTTGAAGAGAATTTTCCAATCAGAATGCCATTAGATGGCCATCCCCAGCCGGTCGGGGCCGGACCCGGTGGAGGCAGTGGAGCAGGTGCCGATTTACTGGCGACGGACGGTGCAGCCCCCGCAGAACCAGCACCGGAGCCGGTCACCGTGGTGGTCGTCGTGCCATTCGCCTGGCGCCGGATTACCGTGGTTTTGCTCGACGATGATGGCGCGGAACCGCCGTTGCTCACCACCGTTGTCGGTGTTGAACCGGTGCGGCCGTCAAAGCGAATTGTCTGACCCGGGTGGATCGTATACGGCGTAGGAATATTGTTCCGGGCAGCGAGGGCTTTGTAGTCCCAGCCGTAGCGAAAAGCGATGGAAAACAGCGTATCGCCCGGACGGACTACATACTGCCCGGTCGTGACGGCCGGACGCTGGGCCGCCGCACTGTTGCGATCGACCACCCGCACGTTGCTCGATTTGGTGCTGGAGCAACCGACCAGCAAGGTGCTCAAGACAAGGCCAGTCACCAGGCGCTGAAAGCTCGTGTTACCCATACGCTGCGCAATGACTGTGAGACTCACCCGCCGCTCCCTTTGTGGTGGCTGAAAAAATATGGAATGCCCATTCAGGCATGAGGTGTCGCAAGTATAACGGGCCGCGCCGTCTTTACCTTTAATGAAGCGAAATCGCTGCACGCACACGTTTGCCGAGAACCGATCGAGTGCGTTTAAACACTCGCCGCCGCTGTAAGACCGAAGCCAGCGCCAGGAATTCAGCGCCCGCAAACAAATGCTCAGGCCAGTGGGCCATTGAGCAATGGCACGAAGCGCACCGCCCCCAGAACGTGACGAGAAAAGCCGTGTTCTTCGCGCACGATCAGCATCAGTTGCTGCACTTCCCCCGAGCCGACCGGAATCACCATCCGCCCACCCGGTGCCAGCTGATCGAGCAACGCCTGCGGCACATCAGTCGCAACCGCGGTGACGATGATGCCGTTGTACGGCGCCAGCGCCGGCCAGCCTTCCCAGCCATCGCCCCAGCGGAACACCACGTTACGCAGGTTCAGTTCGACCAGACGTTCCTTGGCCCGATCCTGCAAGACCTTGATGCGCTCGACCGAGAACACCCGTTCGACCAGTTGCGACAGCACGGCCGTCTGGTAACCCGAACCGGTGCCGATCTCCAGCACCTTGTCCAGCGGCCCCGCCTCCAGCAGCAGCTCGCTCATGCGCGCCACCATATAAGGCTGAGAGATGGTCTGGTTGTGGCCGATCGGCAGCGCGGTGTCTTCGTAGGCACGGTGCGCCAGCGCTTCATCGACAAACAGATGACGCGGCGTACGGCGGATCACTTCCAGCACCTTGGCGTTGGACAGGCCTTCTTCGTAGAGACGCTGGATCAGGCGTTCGCGCGTGCGCTGCGACGTCATGCCGATGCCGCTGCGCAGTCTGTCTTCGTGTTCACGAGCCATCAGCGCAGTCCCTCCAGCCAGCCGTCGAGGCTTCTGAAGGCATCGTTGAAGGTGCGATCGAGCTGCAACGGCGTGATCGACACATAGCCCTGCATCACCGCATGAAAATCAGTGCCCGGGCCGCCGTCTTCGGCATCGCCGGCAGCAGCAATCCAGTAACCGGCCTTGCCCCGCGGATCGACCACTTTCATCGGCGCTGCCGCACGGGCGCGATGGCCCAGACGGGTCAGCTGAATGCCCCGAATATGGTCGATCGGCAGATTGGGAATGTTCACGTTCAGTACCGTACGCGGCGGCAGGTCCAGCCCGGCATGGGCCTCGATCAGTTTGCGCGCGAAATGCGCCGCTGTCGCCAGATTGTCCACCTGTCGCGAACACAGCGAGAACGCAAACGAAGGGCGCTCGAGAAAGCGTCCTTCGAGGGCTGCCGCCACAGTGCCGGAATACAGCACGTCATCGCCCAGATTGGCACCGAGGTTGATCCCGGAAACCACCATGTCCGGCTCGCGCTCCAGCAGGCCGTTGAGGCCCAGGTGCACGCAGTCGGTCGGCGTACCGTTGAGGCTGATGAAACCGTTGGCCAGGTATTGCGGGTGCAGCGGACGGTCGAGCGTCAGCGAACTGCTGGCGCCGCTTTTGTCCTGCTCCGGGGCGATAACCACGCATTCGGTGTAATCCGCCAGCGCAGCATAAAGCGCGGCGAGACCGGGTGCGGTTACCCCATCGTCGTTAGAAATCAGAATACGCATGGGCTGTCCGTCTGCCCCACCGGCACCAGATCAACGAGTTCGCGCACCAATACGGTGGCGAAGCATCCGGCCGGGAGGACGAATTCCAGTTGCAGAATGTCAGGCTGGGGATAATGCCACGACAACCCGCCAATGGGCAGTCGCAGGATGCGACGTTCGTGGCTCATTCCGGCATTGATCAACCAATCGCGCAGATCCGCCTCGCGCTCGGCAATCGCCTGCTCCAGATCATGGACAGCGCCGGCAGTCGGTGAGTCCCCTTCGCCCCACTGCGGGCCGGTCGGGTGCAGGTCGAGAATCGCCAGGCGCGGATCGCTGCATTCGGCCTCACCGGCCGGGAAGAAACTGCGGCTGTCGGTGAACGCCAGCAGATCGCCGACCTGCGCCTTCTGCCAGGTGCCATCGGCCACCCGGGCGGCCAGCACCTGATTGAATAGAAAACTGCGCGCTGTCGACAGCAGCCGCGAACGCACATTGCGCTGCTCCGGCAGCGCCTTGCGCGCCGCCCACGCACGCGCATCAATGACGTTGCCGCCGTCATGGCCAAAACGCTGGGCGCCGAAATAATTGGGAATGCCTTGCCTGGCGATCAGTTGCAGACGCTGTTCGATCGCGTCCTTGTCGCCGGCAAACTGGGTCAGGCGCAAGGTGAAGCCGTTGGCCGAATGCGCGCCGCGTTGCAGCTTGCGCTTGTGGCGTGTGGTCTTGAGGATCTTCAACGTGTCGTTTTCCGCCGCCGACAGATCCGGGTCGGCCTTGCCCGGCAGTTGCACGCTGAACCACTGACGGGTCAGTGCCTGACGATCCTTGAGCCCGGCATAACTGACGGTGCGCAATGGCACGCCGGCGGCCTTGGCGATGCGCCGTGCTGCTTCTTCGGTGTTCAGACCACGCTTTTCGACCCAGATCCACAGGTGTTCGCCATCGCCGCTGAACGGGATGTCGAGCACTTCATCGACCTGGAAATCTTCGGCGATGGCTTTCAGTACCGCAGTGCCGAGTGGTTCGCCATAGGCGCGCGGGCCGAGCAATTGCAGTTCGTTCATGCGCGCAGCAACAAGGCAACGGAGTGTACGGCGATGCCTTCTTCGCGACCGACAAAGCCGAGTTTTTCGGTGGTGGTAGCTTTCACGTTCACTTGATCCAGCTCAACTTGCAGATCGGCGGCGATCAACGCGCGCATCGCTTCGATATGCGGGGCCATTTTCGGTGCCTGGGCGACGATGGTGTTGTCGACGTTACCGACTTTCCAGCCTTTGGCGTGGATCAGCGCGACCACATGACGCAGCAGCACACGGCTGTCGGCGCCCTTGAATTGCGGGTCGGTGTCCGGAAAGTGCTTGCCGATATCACCCAGCGCGGCCGCGCCAAGCAACGCATCGCTCAAGGCGTGCAGCAGGACGTCACCGTCGGAATGAGCGAGCAGCCCGAAGCTGTGTGCAATGCGCACGCCGCCCAGAGTAATGAAATCGCCTTCAGCGAAACGGTGAACATCGTAGCCGTGGCCAATACGCATAAAAAAACGCCCCGATTTTTGTCAGGGCGTGATTCTACCTGCATTAGCCGCGCAGAGCGCGTGCGTGATGCTGCAAGTGGACGTCTATGAAGCTTGAGATGAAGAAATAGCTGTGGTCGTAGCCCGGTTGCAGGCGCAGCGTCAGCGGATGACCCGCTTGTTTTGCAGCTTGTTGCAGGGCTTCGGGTTTGAGCTGCGTGGCGAGGAAGTCATCGCGATCACCCTGATCGACCAGCAACGGCAGTTTTTCGGCGGCTTCAGCGAGCAGCGCACAGGCATCCCATTCTTTCCACTTGGAGCGATCTTCACCCAGGTAACGGGAGAACGCCTTTTGCCCCCACGGACAATCCATTGGATTGTTGATCGGCGAAAACGCCGACACCGACTGGTAACGCCCCGGATTGCGCAGCGCACAAACCAGTGCACCGTGGCCGCCCATGGAATGGCCGCTGATGCTGCGTTTATCCGACGCCGGGAAATGCTCTTCAACCAGTGAAGGCAATTCCTGCACGACATAGTCATGCATCCGATAGTGCCGCGACCACGGTTCCTGCGTGGCATTCAGGTAGAACCCGGCACCGAGACCGAAATCCCAGGCGCCATCCGGATCACCCGGCACATCCGGGCCGCGCGGACTGGTGTCCGGGGCGACGATGATCAGACCGAGTTCAGCGGCCATGCGCATCGCACCGGCCTTTTGCATGAAGTTCTCGTCGGTGCAGGTCAGGCCGGACAGCCAATACAGCACCGGCAGCTTGCCGCCCTGCTCCGCTTGCGGCGGCAGATACACGGCAAACACCATGTCGCAACCGAGCACGTCGGAACGGTGGCGATAGCGCTTGTGCCAGCCGCCGAAACTTTTCTGACAGGAGATGTTTTCCAGACTCATGTAAAGACTCCTACGCTGCCCCGGTTACAAACCTTCAAGGTCTGTAGCTGGGGCGTCGCGATTGATCAGAAATGAATGACGGTACGAATGCTCTTGCCTTCATGCATCAGGTCGAAGGCCTTATTGATGTCTTCCAGACCCATGGTGTGGGTAATGAAAGTATCCAGCGGAATCTCGCCGCTCTGCGCCATGTCGACGTAGCTTGGCAGCTCGGTACGGCCACGCACGCCACCGAACGCCGAACCACGCCAGACGCGACCGGTCACCAGTTGGAACGGACGGGTGGCGATTTCCTGGCCAGCACCGGCAACGCCAATGATCACCGACTCACCCCAGCCCTTGTGGCAGCATTCCAGCGCGGCGCGCATCAGTTGCACATTGCCGATGCATTCGAAGGAGAAGTCGACGCCGCCATCGGTCATGTCGACAATCACTTCCTGGATCGGACGATCGAAGTCTTTCGGGTTGACGCAATCGGTGGCGCCCAGCTGCTTGGCGATTTCGAACTTGGCCGGGTTGATGTCGATGGCGATGATCCGCGCAGCCTTGGCTTTCACTGCGCCAATGACTGCCGACAGACCGATGCCGCCGAGACCGAAGATCGCCACGGTGTCACCCGGCTTGACCTTGGCAGTGTTGATCACTGCGCCGATACCGGTAGTCACGCCGCAACCGAGCAGGCAGACTTTTTCCAGCGGCGCATCCTTGGCGATTTTCGCCACGGAGATTTCCGGCAGCACGGTGTATTCCGAGAACGTCGATGTCCCCATGTAGTGGAAAATCGTTTGGCCCTTGTAGGAAAAGCGCGAAGTGCCGTCCGGCATCAGACCTTTGCCCTGAGTAGCGCGAATCGCCTGACACAGGTTGGTCTTGCCCGACTTGCAGAATTTGCACTGACCGCATTCCGGGGTGTACAGCGGAATCACGTGGTCGCCAACCGCAACAGACGTCACGCCCTCGCCGATGGCCTCAACGATCGCACCGCCTTCGTGGCCGAGGATCGACGGGAAGATGCCTTCCGGGTCAGCACCGGACAGGGTGTAGGCGTCGGTGTGGCAAACCCCGGAAGCCACTACGCGCAGCAACACTTCACCGGCCTTGGGCATGGCCACATCGACTTCTACGATTTCCAGCGGCTTCTTGGCCTCGAAGGCAACGGCGGCGCGCGACTTGATCATGCTGACTCTCCAGTGAATCCATTGAATAAAAAAACCAGATCGGCAGTGTAGTACAGCGCGATCTGATGAATAATCCGGACAAAAGCAAAACATTATTGCCATACAGGGATAATCCCGATGTCGGAAAACCGCTGGGAAGGTATCGACGAGTTCGTCGCCGTCGCCGAATGCAGCCAGTTCACCGCCGCAGCAGAACGCCTCGGGGTTTCGTCCTCGCACATCAGTCGACAAATCGTACGACTGGAGGAGCGATTGCAGACGCGTCTGCTCTATCGCAGTACCCGTCGCGTGGCTCTGACCGAAGCTGGACAGACCTTTCTGCAGCATTGTCAGCGCCTGCAGGACGGTCGCGAAGAAGCCCTGCGCGCGGTCGGCGATCTGACCAGCGAACCGAAAGGCATGCTGCGCATGACTTGCGCCGTGGCGTATGGCGAACGGTTTATCGTGCCGCTGGTGACGCGGTTCATGGGGCATTACCCACAACTGCGGATCGATATCGAGCTGACCAACCGCCAGCTCGATCTGGTGCATGAAGGGCTGGATCTGGCGATTCGTCTGGGTCGGCTGCAGGATTCGCGGTTGGTCGCCACCCGCCTGGCGCCGCGTCGGATGTATCTGTGCGCGTCCCCGTCCTACGTTGAACGGTATGGCCGCCCACACAGTTTGTCGGAACTGAGCCGCCACAATTGCCTGATCGGCAGCTCGGATCTGTGGCAACTGGAACAGAACGGCCGGGAATTTTCCCAGCGCGTGCAGGGAAACTGGCGCTGCAACAGTGGGCAAGCGGTGTTGGATGCGGCGCTGCAAGGGGTCGGCTTGTGCCAGTTGCCGGACTATTACGTGCTCGAACATTTGCACAGTGGGGCACTGATTTCTTTATTGGAGGCGCATCAGCCGCCGAATACGGCGGTGTGGGCGTTGTATCCGCAGCAGCGGCATTTGTCGCCGAAAGTGCGCAAGCTGGTGGATTTCTTGAAGGAAGGATTGGCCGAGCGGCCGGAGTATCGGAGCTGAGTTATGCGGTGCCTGAGCAGCCGTCTTCGCGAGCAAGCTCGCTCCCACAGGGGATCCTCAGTGGATGCAGATTGGGTGTCAGGCGCGAATCAAAGGTGGGAGCGAGCTTGCTCGCGAAGGCGGCAGAACAGGCGCCACAGCATTCAGCGGCGATTGGCCCAACGCTGACGCAACCACTCCAGGTCTTCCGGCCGGGTGACCTTGAGGTTGTCCGCCCGCCCTTCGATCAGTCGTGGCGCCAGACCGGCCCACTCCATCGCCGAGGCTTCATCGGTAATCAGCGCATCGGCCACCAGGCTGTCAGCCAGCGCTCGATGCAACGCACCGAGGCGGAACATTTGCGGTGTATACGCCTGCCAGATCACGCTGCGATCAACGGTTTCGAGCACACGACCGTGCTTGTCGACCCGCTTCAGGGTGTCCCGCGCTGGCACGGCCAGTAAACCGCCAACGGCATCGTCCGCCAGTTCAGCCAGTAACTTGTCGAGGTCGTCACGACTCAGGTTAGGTCGGGCCGCATCGTGGACCAGCACCCAGTCATCGTCATCGGCACCCTGCGCATGCAAATGCAGCAAGGCATTGAGCACCGACCCGGAACGCTCGGAGCCGCCCTCGACACGCTGAATTCGCGAGTCGCTGGCGCAGGCGAGGTTCGGCCAATAGGGATCATCAACAGCAAGACTGACCACCAGCCCTTTGAGGCTCGGGTGATCGAGGAAACAGCCGAGGCTGTGTTCAAGAATTGTGCGCCCGCCCAGTTGCAGGTATTGCTTGGGACGGTCCGCGGCCATTCGGGCACCGACGCCCGCGGCAGGAATCACGGCCCAGAAGGCCGGCAGAGAATCGATCATTGCGCGAGCTGGTAAAGGGTTTCACCGTCCTTGACCATGCCCAGCTCATGGCGAGCCCGCTCTTCAACGGTCTCCATGCCTTTTTTCAGCTCGCTGACTTCAGCGTCCATCACCCGGTTGCGCTCCAGCAGGGCTTCGTTCTCGGCGTGTTGATCAGCAATCTGCTGATTCAGCTCGGCGACCTGCGCCAGACTGCCATTGCCCACCCACAGGCGGTACTGCAGACCGGCCAGCAGCAAGAGCAAAACGAGAAACAACCAGTAAGGACTGCGCATCGAATATCAGGTATCCAGTGAAAAAAGACAGCCACGCGAAAACTTTGAAACGTCTGATAGCACGAAGCCTGGAAGATCCAGGCTTGTGCATATAAGGCATCAGATTAGTGGCAAATCCATCGCTGTCACGACTTTTCCGACACAATCCGGTGTCTTTTTACCATTTACCACTCAGCCGCGGAACTCGCTGCGACCGTTGTACTTGGCTTTGCCATTCAACTGCTCTTCGATACGCAGCAGTTGGTTGTACTTGGAAACGCGGTCGGAACGGCACAGCGAACCGGTCTTGATCTGGCCAGCCGAAGTGCCCACAGCCAGGTCGGCGATGGTCGAATCTTCGGTTTCGCCCGAACGGTGCGAGATCACGGCGGTGTAACCGGCAGCCTTGGCCATCTGGATGGCTTCCAGGGTTTCGGTCAGGGTACCGATCTGGTTGAACTTGATCAGGATCGAGTTGGCGATCTTTTTATCGATGCCTTCTTTCAGGATCTTGGTGTTGGTCACGAACAGGTCGTCGCCAACCAGTTGGGTCTTCTCGCCGATCTTGTCGGTGAGGATCTTCCACCCAGCCCAGTCGGACTCGTCCAGACCGTCTTCGATCGAGATGATCGGATAACGTTCGGTCAGACCTTTCAGGTAGTCGGCAAAACCTTCAGCCGTGAACACCTGGCCTTCGCCGGACAGGTTGTACTTGCCGTCTTCGTAGAACTCGCTGGCCGCGCAGTCCAGCGCCAGGGTCACGTCGGTGCCCAGCTTGTAACCGGCGTTGGCCACGGCTTCGGAGATCACTTTCAGCGCGTCTTCGTTGGACGCCAGGTTCGGTGCGAAACCGCCTTCGTCGCCAACGGCAGTGCTCAGGCCACGGGCCTTCAGCACAGCTTTGAGGTGATGGAAAATCTCGGTGCCCATGCGCAAACCTTCCGAGAAGGTCTTGGCGCCAACTGGCTGCACCATGAATTCCT
This sequence comes from Pseudomonas sp. MWU12-2020, assembly GCF_023100605.1. Lineage (NCBI taxonomy): Bacteria > Pseudomonadati > Pseudomonadota > Gammaproteobacteria > Pseudomonadales > Pseudomonadaceae > Pseudomonas > Pseudomonas sp. MWU12-2020. Next base: position 133,216 of record NZ_JALMEX010000010.1, on the reverse strand, counting down.
GGATGTCGACGTTGTTATCGGCGTGCTCGCCACCGTTGATGATGTTCATCATCGGCACCGGCATCGAGTAAACACCCGGGGTGCCATTCAGGTTGGCGATGTGTGCGTACAGTGGCAGATCCTGGTCCTGTGCAGCCGCCTTGGCCGCAGCCAGGGACACCGCGAGGATGGCGTTGGCGCCCAGGGTTGCCTTGTTTTCGGTACCGTCGAGCTTGATCATCGCGTGGTCGAGGGCTTTCTGGTCGCTTGGGTCAGTGCCCAGCAGCAGATCGCGGATCGGACCGTTGATGTTGGCTACCGCCTTGAGCACGCCCTTGCCCAGGTAACGGCTCTTGTCGCCATCACGCAGCTCGAGCGCTTCACGCGAGCCAGTGGATGCACCGGACGGCGCGCAAGCGCTGCCGATGATGCCGTTGTCGAGAAGCACGTCCGCTTCCACGGTGGGATTGCCACGGGAGTCGAGAACTTCACGACCTTTGATGTCGACGATTTTTGCCATTGTTGTAAACACTCCAAAGTTGACGAAAACGACGCAGCTAGAGGAAATCTTTTTACCGTCGGCAAGTGGTGTGCAGCGGGCAGCTTGCAGACGACAACGCACATGCCCGAGGGCATGTGCGACAAATCGTGCGGTACTTTACCGGAGAAATGAGGTTTACGCGGTTTCTACCGTCGGAAAACTCTTCACCAGTTCGTCCAAAGCTTTGAGCTGGGCCAGAAATGGCTCCAGTTTGTCCAGACGCAAGGCGCAAGGGCCGTCGCATTTGGCGTTGTCCGGATCCGGATGCGCTTCGAGGAACAGACCGGCCAGCGCCTGGCTCATGCCGGCCTTGGCCAGATCCAGAACCTGCGCACGGCGACCGCCGGCGGAGTCGGCACGACCGCCAGGCATTTGCAGCGCGTGGGTCACGTCGAAGAATACCGGGTACTCGAACTGCTTCATGATGCCGAAGCCGAGCATGTCGACCACGAGGTTGTTGTAGCCGAAGCTCGAACCACGCTCGCAGAGGATCAATTGATCGTTACCCGCTTCCACGCACTTGTTCAGGATGTGTTTCATCTCCTGAGGCGCGAGGAACTGGGCTTTCTTGATGTTGATCACAGCGTTGGTCTTGGCCATCGCCACGACCAGATCGGTCTGGCGCGACAGGAAGGCCGGCAGCTGGATGATGTCGCAGACTTCAGCGACGACCGCGGCCTGATCAGGCTCGTGGACGTCGGTGATGATCGGCACGCCGAAGGCTTGCTTGATGTCCTGGAAGATGCGCATGCCCTCTTCCAGGCCTGGACCGCGATACGAGGTCACAGAAGATCGGTTGGCCTTGTCGAAACTGGCCTTGAACACGTAAGGGATACCGAGTTTCTCGGTGACCTTCACGTACTCTTCGCAAACCTGCATGGCCATGTCACGGCTTTCCAGCACGTTCATGCCGCCGAACAGCACCATGGGCTTGTCGTTGGCGATCTCGATGTTGCCAACGCGGATGATCTTCTGTGCCATCGGGTTACGCCTTCTTCTGGTGTTGAGCCAACGCAGCTTTCACGAAACCGCTGAACAGCGGGTGACCGTCACGTGGCGTCGAGGTGAACTCCGGGTGGAACTGGCAAGCGACGAACCATGGATGATCCGGTGCTTCGACCACTTCAACCAGCGCGGCATCAGCGGAGCGACCGGAGATTTTCAGGCCGGCTTCGATGATTTGTGGCAGCAGGTTGTTGTTCACTTCGTAGCGGTGACGGTGACGTTCGACGATCACGTCCTTGCCGTAGCAATCGTGCACCTTGGAGCCGGCTTCGAGCAGGCATTCCTGAGCGCCGAGGCGCATGGTGCCGCCCAGATCGGACGCTTCGGTACGCACTTCTACGGCGCCGGTGGCGTCTTCCCACTCGGTGATCAGACCCACGACCGGATGGCCGCTGGCGCGATCGAACTCGGTGGAGTTGGCGTCTTTCCAGCCCAGCACGTTACGGGCGAACTCGATGACCGCCACTTGCATGCCCAGGCAGATACCCAGGTATGGAACCTTGTTTTCACGAGCGTACTGAACGGCAGTGATCTTGCCTTCCACGCCGCGCAGACCGAAGCCGCCCGGAACGAGGATCGCGTCGACACCTTCGAGCAGCGCAGTGCCCTGGTTCTCGATGTCTTCGGAATCGATGTAACGCAGGTTGACCTTGGTACGGTTGGTGATGCCGGCATGACTCATCGCTTCGATCAGCGACTTGTAGGCGTCCAGCAGCTCCATGTACTTGCCGACCATCGCGATGGTGACTTCGTGCTCTGGGTTGAGCTTGGCATCGACGACCTTTTCCCACTCGGACAGGTCGGCGCCATTGCATTGCAGGCCGAAACGCTCGACGACGAAATCGTCCAGACCCTGAGCGTGCAGCACGGCCGGGATCTTGTAGATGGTGTCGACGTCTTCCAGGGAGATCACCGCACGCTCTTCAACGTTGGTGAACAGCGCGATCTTGCGACGCGACGACACATCCACCGGATGGTCGGAGCGGCAGATCAGCACGTCTGGCTGCAGGCCGATCGAACGCAGCTCTTTAACCGAGTGCTGGGTTGGCTTGGTTTTGGTCTCGCCAGCGGTGGCGATGTACGGAACCAGCGTCAGGTGCATCAGCATCGCGCGCTTGGAACCGACTTCCACACGCAGTTGACGGATGGCTTCGAGGAACGGTTGCGATTCGATGTCGCCAACGGTACCGCCGATTTCCACCAGGGCCACGTCGGCATCGCCGGCACCCTTGATGATGCGACGCTTGATTTCGTCGGTGATGTGCGGAATCACCTGGATGGTTGCACCCAGGTAGTCACCACGGCGCTCTTTGCGCAGCACGTGCTCGTAGACACGACCGGTGGTGAAGTTGTTGTTCTGGGTCATGGTCGTGCGGATGAACCGCTCGTAGTGGCCCAGGTCCAGGTCGGTCTCGGCGCCGTCGTGGGTGACGAACACTTCACCGTGCTGGAACGGGCTCATGGTGCCCGGGTCGACGTTGATGTACGGATCCAGCTTAAGCATGGTGACCTTAAGCCCCCGCGCCTCCAGGATGGCCGCCAATGAAGCCGAGGCAATGCCTTTCCCCAATGAAGAAACAACACCGCCCGTGACGAATATGTAGCGCGTCATGAAAAACCCTAGAAGTCTGCGTTAAAGCGGTACGAGCCGCCGGGGAAAGCGAAGGAAGGCCGAAGCCCCCGATCACCTGCATTAATCACAGTGCACCTTTCAAAAAAACCGCCGCGTTGGGACAGACCGGCAGATGAAACACCGGTACGTTGCTCGCTACACATTTTTTGGAATCGCCCAGCAAAGACTGCTTGGTAATCGGCAACTCCTGCAATTCAGGCGAATCCACAGAAGTTGTATCAAGAAGGGAGCGTAGTCTACCGGAATGCCCCTTTCATCTCAAACCTTGATCTTCGTCTGTTGGCTGCCAATGCAATTTCCAGCCGTCCGGCCCCTGTCCGTCAAGGCCCGGCAGGTTCGCCACGGCGAGCAATTCCGCGCCGCGAAACAGCAGCGGCAATCTGCCACGGACGAAGCCCGGTACCGCGCGCTCATTGAGCAGGCGCTTGAGATCGCGATGGCCGCGATCCGCCAGGTGCATCAGCTCGCCGCCCTGCCGATAGCCAATCCGCAACGGCCCGTCGGGAGTCTGCCCGCTGAACATGACACGCCCGTTATTCGGCAGACGTAGCGCTGTCGACGGGTCATGCCATTCACCGCTGATCGCTGGCGCGCGCAGCCAGTCGCCGCTCAGCCACCATAGCCGGCCGGCGCTGCGCTGCAGTTCGCCATCGGCCAGACACCAGACCGGCGATGCATCGCTGGCAGCGCCGCAGAGGTTGTCCCAACCCGACCAATGGTCGGTGTCAGGCAGTCGGGTCAGGGGCTCGAGCCAGTGACTGAGCGCATTGCGCTGACGAGCGACGGACAGGGCGGCCAGCGGCGCCAGTTCCAGCGACGGCAGGCCCAGCCATGCAAACTCACTCGGCGTGGCGGCTTGTGCCAGATCGATTTGCGCCAACTCATCGAGCAAACCTTGCGCCTCGCGCAGATGCGCCGCACTTCGCGCCATGCTCGCCTGCGCCTGCGGCCAGCGCGCCGTGAGCAACGGCAGCACCTGATGGCGCAGATAGTTGCGCGAGAACTGCCGATCTTCGTTAGACGGGTCGTCGACCCAGCGCAACTGGTGCGCGCGGGCGTAAGCCTCAAGCTCGGAGCGCGTCACGTCGAGCAATGGGCGCAGCAGCGTGCCCTGCCCCAACGGGCGCTGCGCCGGCATCGCCGAAAGTCCGCGAACGCCGGCACCGCGCATCAGGCGAAACAGCAAAGTCTCCGCCTGATCATCCCGATGCTGACCGGTCAGCAACAAATCCCCGGCCTCGGTCAGCGAAGTGAACGCCGCATACCGCGCCTCCCGCGCTGCTCGCTCCAGGCTGGCGCCGGGTTGCACCGTCACCCGCACCAATTGCAACGGGACGTCCAGTGCGTCGCAGACCGACTGACAATGCTCCGGCCACGCATCGGCCGCAGCCTGGAGGCCGTGGTGGATATGGATGGCGCTGAGCGCCGGCAGGGAGTGGTGTTGAGCGAGATGGGCCAGCAGATGCAGGAGGACGGTGGAATCCAGACCGCCGGAGAAAGCCACGCGCCAAGCCTTGGCATTGCGCCAAGCTGCAAGATTGCGCAGAAGCCGGGAAGGCAGATCACTCACGGACTGACCCATATCTTTCTCTTGGCCCAAATCAAATGTGGGAGCGGGCTTGCTCGCGAAGGCGTTTCAACATTCAACACATCTGTCGAATGTTATACCGCTTTCGCGAGCAAGCCCGCTCCCACATTGGGTATTGCGAGATCTGTCAGAGACCGTAGCTCATCAGACGATCGTAACGACGCTTGAGCAGCGCTTCGTTGTCGAACTTCTTCAACATCGCCAGTTGCGAGCTCAGTTCGGCACGGATCGACGCAGCGGCAGCCGCCGGATCACGGTGAGCGCCGCCCAGTGGCTCGCCGATCACCTTGTCGACGATGCCCAGGCCTTTCAGGCGCTCGGCGGTGATGCCCATCGCTTCAGCGGCATCCGGTGCTTTTTCGGCGGTTTTCCACAGAATCGAAGCACAACCTTCCGGCGAGATCACCGCGTAGGTCGAGTATTGCAGCATGTTCAGCTGATCGCAGACACCGATCGCCAGCGCACCGCCGGAACCGCCTTCACCGATAACGGTGGCGATGATCGGGGTCTTCAGGCGCGACATCACGCGCAGGTTCCAGGCGATGGCTTCGCTCTGGTTGCGCTCTTCAGCGTCAATCCCGGGGTAAGCACCCGGGGTGTCGATGAAGGTCAGGATCGGCATCTTGAAGCGCTCGGCCATTTCCATCAGACGGCAGGCCTTGCGGTAGCCTTCCGGACGCGGCATGCCGAAGTTGCGGCGTACCTTCTCGCGCACTTCACGGCCCTTCTGGTGGCCGATGATCATCACCGGCTGGTCTTCCAGACGTGCCACGCCGCCCACAATGGCCGCGTCGTCGGAGAAGTGACGGTCACCGTGCAGTTCGTCGAACTCGGTGAAGATGTGCTCGATGTAGTCGAGGGTGTACGGGCGTTTCGGGTGACGCGCCAGGCGTGCGATCTGCCAGCTGGTCAGCTTGCCGAAGATGTCTTCGGTCAGCGTGCGGCTCTTGTCCTGCAGGCGGGAGATCTCATCGCCGATATTCAGCGAATTGTCATTACCGACCAAGCGCAACTCTTCGATCTTGGCTTGCAGGTCGGCGATCGGCTGTTCGAAATCTAGAAAATTCGGGTTCATAGGCGTCCGTCTTGGGTCGTGTCCCAAATGAGCTTGGGCCGGCCGGTTGTCTATTCGCGCCTACCTTAAGGGAGAGGCGCGCTGAGGTCGAGATTAAAAATTCAGGTTGTGGGCAAGCGCAATGATGGCACTTGCCGGTCAACGGTATTGGAGGAAGACGTTGTCTCGCCCGAACTGGTCACGCAGGGCTTGAATCAACGCATCCGCCGGGTCGATTCGCCAGGTCTCGCCAAACTGCAGCAAGGTCTTCGCATCGGGACTGGTGTACTCCATGGTGATCGGGCACGCCCCGCGGTGACGCTTGAGCAATTCACCCAACCAGCGTAGCTGATCGCCTTTCAAGTCCTGAGTGTGCAGCTTCAGGCGCAGGCTCTCGGCCAGATTGGTGCGTGCATCTTCCATGCTCATCACCCGCTTGACCCGCAGACGCAAGCCGCCGGAGAAGTCATCGTTACTGACTTCGCCTTCGACCACCACCATCGCGTCGGTCTGCAACAGCGACTGCGCGGAGTGGAACGCATCGGCGAACAGCGACGCTTCGATCCGTCCCGAACGGTCATCGAGGGTGATGAAGCCCATCTTGTCGCCCTTCTTGTTCTTCATCACCCGCAGGGCAATGATCATCCCGGCCACGGTTTGCGTGTCACGGGCCGGCTTCAGGTCGATGATGCGCTGCCGGGCGAAACGGCGAATCTCGCCCTCGTACTCGTCGATCGGGTGACCGGTGAGGTACAGGCCCAGAGTGTCTTTCTCACCCTTGAGGCGTTCCTTGAGGGTCAGCTCCTTGGCCTTGCGATGGGTCGCGTAAACGTCGGCATCTTCCTCGACGAACAGCCCGCCGAACAGGTCGGCGTGGCCACTGTCGTGGGTGCGTGCGGTCTGCTCGGCAGACTTGATCGCCTCTTCCATCGCCGCCAGCAGCACGGCGCGGTTGCGGTCGATGTTGGCCTGATAAGCCTTTTGCTCATCGTGGAAATAAGGCCCGAGACGATCCAGTGCACCGCTACGGATCAAGCCGTCCAGCGTACGCTTGTTGATACGCTTGAGGTCGACCCGGGCGCAGAAGTCGAACAGATCCTTGAACGGGCCGGCCTGACGCGCTTCGGTGATCGCTTCCACCGGGCCTTCGCCGACGCCTTTGATCGCGCCCAGGCCATAGACGATGCGGCCGTCGTCGTTCACCGTGAACTTGAACTCGGAAGTGTTCACGTCCGGCGCGTCGAGGCGCAGCTTCATCGTGCGCACTTCCTCGATCAAGGTCACGACCTTGTCGGTGTTGTGCATATCCGCCGAGAGTACCGCGGCCATGAACGGCGCCGGGTAGTGCGCCTTCAACCATGCGGTCTGGTACGACACCAGGCCATAGGCGGCGGAGTGGGATTTGTTGAAGCCGTAACCGGCGAATTTTTCCACCAGGTCGAAAATGTTACCGGCCAGGTCGGCATCGATATTGTTGGTCGCGCAGCCTTCAATGAAACCGCCACGTTGCTTGGCCATTTCCTCGGGCTTTTTCTTACCCATGGCTCGACGCAGCATGTCCGCACCACCGAGGGTGTAACCGGCCATGACCTGGGCGATCTGCATCACCTGTTCCTGATACAGGATGATGCCGTAAGTCGGCGCCAATACCGGTTTGAGGCCTTCGTACTGGTAGTCCGAGTGCGGGTACGCCAGTTCGGCGCGACCGTGCTTACGGTTGATGAAGTCGTCCACCATGCCGGACTGCAGCGGGCCCGGACGGAACAGGGCTACCAGTGCGATTAAGTCTTCCAGGCAGTCGGGCTTGAGCTTTTTGATCAGCTCTTTCATGCCGCGCGATTCAAGCTGGAACACCGCGGTGGTTTCGGCTTTCTGCAACAGGCTGTACGTCGGCTTGTCGTCGAGCGGGATGAACGCGATGTCCAGCGGCTCTTCGCCGACCTTGGCGCGGTCGCGGTTGATCGTTTTCAGTGCCCAGTCGATGATCGTCAGGGTTCGCAGGCCGAGGAAGTCGAACTTCACCAGACCGGCCGCCTCCACGTCGTCCTTGTCGAACTGGGTTACCAGACCGTCACCGGCCTCGTCGCAATAGATCGGCGAGAAGTCGGTCAGCTTGGTCGGGGCGATTACCACACCACCGGCGTGCTTGCCGACGTTACGCACCACGCCCTCGAGCTTGCGCGCCATCTCCCAGATTTCCGCCGCTTCTTCATCGACCTTGATGAAGTCACGCAGGATCTCTTCCTGTTCGTAGGCTTTTTCCAGGGTCATGCCGACTTCGAACGGAATCATCTTCGACAGACGATCCGCCAGACCATAGGACTTGCCCTGCACCCGCGCCACGTCACGCACCACAGCCTTCGCGGCCATGGAACCGAAAGTGATGATCTGACTTACCGCGTTGCGACCGTACTTCTCGGCCACGTAGTCGATCACCCGGTCACGACCGTCCATGCAGAAGTCGACGTCGAAGTCGGGCATCGAGACCCGTTCCGGGTTAAGGAAACGTTCGAACAGCAGGTCGTATTCCAGCGGGTCGAGGTCAGTAATCTTCTGCACGTAAGCCACCAGCGAGCCGGCACCCGACCCCCGACCAGGACCTACCGGCACGCCGTTGTTCTTGGCCCACTGGATAAAGTCCATCACGATCAGGAAGTAACCGGGGAAGCCCATCTGGATGATGATATCCAGCTCGAAATTCAAGCGGTCGACATAGACCTGACGCTTGGCTTCGTAGTCTTCGGTGGTGTCCTTGGGCAACAGCACCGCGAGGCGTTCTTCGAGACCTTCGAAGGACACCTTGCGGAAATATTCGTCGATGGTCATGCCATCGGGAATCGGGAAGTTGGGCAGGAAGTGCGTGCCCAGTTTCACTTCGATGTTGCAGCGTTTGGCGATTTCGACGGTGTTTTCGATGGCGTCGGGAATGTCGCTGAACAGCTCGGCCATTTCCTCGGCGCTTTTGAGGTATTGCTGATCGCTGTAATTCTTCGAACGCCGCGGATCGTCGAGCGCGCGGCCCTCGCCGATGCACACGCGGGTTTCGTGAGCGGCGAAGTCTTCCTGCTTGATGAAGCGCACATCGTTGGTCGCTACCAGCGGCGCGCCGAGCTTGTCGGCCAGGGCCACCGCACCGTGCAGTTGTTCTTCGTCGTTGGGACGGTTGGTGCGCTGGATTTCCAGATAGAAACGATCCGGGAACACCGCCATCCATTCACGCGCCAGCGCTTCGGCCTCGGCCGGGTTGCCGCCGATCAGCGCCATGCCGATCTCGCCTTCTTTGGCGGCGGACAACATGATCAGGCCTTCGTTGGCCTCGGCGACCCATTCGCGCTCGATGATGATCATGCCGTTACGCTGGCCCTCGATGAAGCCACGCGAGATCAGCTCGGTGAGATTGCGATAGCCCTTGGCGTTCATTACCAACAGGCTGATCCGGCTCAATGGCGCGTCCGGATCCTTGTTCGACAGCCACAGGTCGGCACCGCAGATCGGCTTGATGCCCGCGCCCATGGCGTTTTTATAGAATTTGACCAGGGAACACATGTTGTTCTGATCGGTGACTGCCACCGCCGGCATGTTCATGCCGGTCAGCGCCTTGACCAGTGGCTTGATCCGCACCAGCCCGTCGACCAGGGAGTATTCAGTGTGCAGGCGTAGATGAACGAATGAAGCCGGCATAGTGATCCTGTCCAGTTACATAGAGACAACAAGGCCCGGATTGTACCGGGCCTCGAACAAAACATCAGCCTTGCGCCTAAACCTGCGTCAGACCTTCCAGCGCCTCGTAAGCCTGACGCACCGGGGCGAACGAGCGCCGGTGAATCGGCGTCGGGCCAAGCCGCACCAACGCTTCCAGATGAACGGGCGTCGGATAGCCTTTATGACCGCCGATGCCGTAACCCGGGTAGATCAATTCGAACGCCGACATCTCCCGGTCGCGACTGACTTTGGCCAGAATCGATGCGGCGGCAATCGCCGGCACCTTGCTGTCGCCCTTCACCACCGCTTCAGCGCGCATCGGCAGTTTCGGGCAGCGGTTACCGTCGATCATCGCCAGTTTCGGCTGAATATGCAGCCCGGCCACCGCACGCTGCATGGCGAGCATGGTCGCGTGCAGGATGTTCAGCTCGTCGATTTCTTCGACTTCGGCGCGGGCGATGCACCAGCTCAGGGATTTCTCGATGATCTCGTCGTAAAGTTTCTCGCGCCGGGCTTCGGTGAGTTTCTTCGAGTCATTGAGACCGAGAATCGGCCGGTTCGGATCGAGAATCACCGCCGCCGTCACCACTGCCCCGCACAACGGGCCGCGACCGACCTCGTCGACACCGGCCACCAGCTCTTCAACTTCGGCGACCAGAGTGAAATCCAGGCCCATCTGCATCGTCTTGCTCATGGTTTCTGACCGATCAGGTTGAGGACGGCATCCGCCGCCTGATTGGAAGCATCCAGCCGCAATGTGCGGTGGATCTCGTCGAAGCCTCGGGTCTGCTCTTCGCCACCTTCGATCAGCGGCGCCAGGGTCTGGGCCAATGCTTCGACTGTCGCATCATCCTGCAACAATTCCGGTACCAGCAGACGCTGGGCCAGCAGGTTCGGCAGCGACACGTACGGGCTCTTGACCATGCGCTTGAGAATCCAGAAGGTCAGCGGCGCCAGGCGATACGCAACGACCATTGGCCGCTTGTACAGCAAGGCTTCAAGTGTCGCCGTGCCGGAGGCGATCAACACCGCGTTGCACGCCGCCAGGGCCAGATGCGATTTGCCGTCGAGCAGGGTTACCGGCAGATCACGGCCAACCAGCAGTTCTTCGAGCTGAGCGCGACGCTCGGCATTCGCGCACGGTATGACGAAGCGCAGCCCCGGGCGCATGGCCCGCAGACGCTCGGCCGTATCCAGGAACAGCGCACCGAGACGACCGACTTCACCACCGCGACTGCCGGGCATCAACGCCACCAGCGGCCCGTCGGGCAAGCCGAGTTCGGCACGCGCTGCGGCGCGATCGGCCTGCAGCGGAATGGTATCGGCCAGCGTATGACCGACGAACCGCACCGGAACGCCCTTCTCTTCGTAGAATTTTGCTTCGAACGGCAACAGGGTGAGCATCAGATCGCAACCTTCGCGAATCTTCAGCACACGCTTCTGGCGCCACGCCCACACCGAAGGGCTGACGTAATGCACGGTTTTGATCCCGGCCTGACGCAGCTTGAGTTCGATGTTGAGGTTGAAATCGGGAGCGTCGATGCCGATGAACACGTCCGGTTTCTCGGCAATCAACGTGGCGATCAGGTCCTTGCGGCGCTTGAGCAACTCGCGCAGCCGCCCGAGAACCTCCACCAGCCCCATGACTGACAGTCGCTCCATGGGGAAATAAGACGTCAGGCCCTCGGCCTGCATCAACGGACCGCCGACACCGATGAACTCGACTGCCGGGTATTGAGCCTTGAGGGCGCGCATGAGCCCGCCGCCCAAAATATCACCGGAAGCCTCTCCCGCCACCAGCGCAATACGCAGACTGGCCATGATCAGCGGGTGATGCCGCGAGTCGACGACTGGATCGAGTCACGGAACACCGCGACTTCCGGGAACTGCGCAGCAGGCTCGGCCAACTCGGCCAACGCTTGCTCCACGGTCAGGCCTTGGCGATACACCGTTTTATAGGCGCGGCGCAGCGCATGAATCGCGTCTTCGCTGAAACCACGGCGGCGCATGCCTTCGAAGTTCATGCTGCGTGCTTCGGCCGGGTTGCCGAACACGGTCACAAACGCCGGAACGTCCTTGCCGATGGCAGTGCCCATGCCGGAAAAGCTGTGGGCGCCGATGTGACAGTACTGATGCACCAGGGTGAACCCGGAAAGGATCGCCCAGTCGTCGACATGTACATGCCCGGCCAAAGCCGTGTTGTTGACCAGAATGCAGTGGTTGCCGATCACGCTGTCATGTCCGATGTGGGCATAGGCCATGATCAGGTTGTGATCGCCAAGGGTGGTTTCCGAACGATCCTGAACGGTGCCACGGTGAATCGTCACGCCTTCGCGAATGACGTTGTGATCACCGATCACCAGACGGGTTTCTTCACCCTTGTACTTCAGGTCGGGAGTGTCCTCACCGACCGAGGAAAACTGGTAGATGCGATTGTGCTTGCCGATGCGGGTCGGGCCTTTGAGGACCACGTGCGGCCCGATCACAGTACCCTCGCCGATTTCCACACCTGCGCCGATGATCGACCACGGGCCGACCTCGACGCCGTCAGCCAGTACGGCCGACGGATCGATGATTGCGCGAGGGTCAATCAAACTCATAGCTTGCGTTCCGCACAGATGATTTCAGCCGAGCAGACTGGCTTGCCGTCGACCGAAGCCTGGCATTCGAATTTCCAGATCTGACGCTTGCAGCTGATGAACTTGGCTTCAAGGATCAATTGATCGCCCGGCAGCACTGGCTGACGGAAACGCAGCTTGTCGGAACCGACGAAGTAGTAAAGGGTGCCATCGGCCGGTTTCACGTCGAGCATTTTGAAACCGAGGATCCCGGCAGCCTGGGCCATCGCCTCGATGATCAGCACGCCTGGCATGATTGGATGCGCAGGGAAGTGACCATTGAAGAATGGCTCATTGATGCTGACATTCTTGTAGGCGCGAATGCGCTTGCCTTCAGTGTCCAGTTCCACCACCCGGTCCACCAGCAGGAACGGGTAACGGTGAGGCAGGTATTCGCGAATCTCGTTGATGTCCATCATTTCGGGGGGAAGCCTATGTAAAGATTGGGAGCGCGACTGACGCGCACTCCTCTAGCAAATCAAGGAGGCAGTCTAGAGGCTGTGCACACTTGATATGGAAATGGTATCAGCCATCAGATGAAGCATTACTGCCGGGGGTCACTTCCCCAACGCGCTTTTCCAACTGCTTCAAACGTCGCGCGATGTCATCGAGCTGACGGATGCGGGCCGCGCTTTTGCGCCATTCGGCCGCCGGCTGCATGGCTGTGCCGGAAGAATAGGCGCCTGGCTCGGTAATCGAGTGGGTCACCATGGTCATCCCGGTCAGGAAAACGTTGTCGCAAATATCGATGTGCCCCACCAGGCCGACGCCACCGGCGAGCATGCAGTGCTTGCCGATCTTGGTGCTGCCGGAGATACCGACACACGCCGCCATGGCGGTGTGATCACCGACCTGGACGTTGTGCGCGATCTGGATCTGGTTGTCGAGTTTCACGCCGTTGCCGATCACGGTATCCGCCAGCGCACCACGGTCGATGGCTGTGTTCACACCGATCTCGACATCGTCACCGATGGTCACGCCGCCGATCTGGGCGATCTTCTGCCAGACACCTTTCTCGTTGGCAAAACCGAAGCCTTCGCCACCGAGCACGGCGCCGGACTGGATCACCACCCGCTTGCCGATGCGCACGTCGTGATAAAGCGTTACCCGCGGAGCGAGCCAGCCGCCCTCGCCGATTTCACTGCGGGCACCAATGACGCAATGGGCACCCAGGGTGACCTGTGCACCGATGCGCGCACCGGCCTCGATCACCACGAACGGGCCGATGCTGGCGCTTGGATCAACCACCGCATCCGGCGCAATCACCGCCGTGGGATGAACACCCGCGGTGGCTTTCGGTTTGGGATCGAACAGGTGAGAGATACGCGCATAAGCCAGGTAAGGATCCGGCACCACCAGCGCATTGCCGGCAAAACCTTCGACATCGGCTTCCTTGAGCAACAGCGCAGCCGCCTGGGAACTTGCCAGGTATTTGCGATATTGAGGATTTGCCAGAAAGCTCAACTGAGCTGGGCCAGCCTCCTGCAAGGTGGCTAGCCCAGTAATTTGCGTCTCGGGGTCGCCACGCAGGGTGGCGCCGAGGAACTCGGCCAACTGGCCGAGCTTGATAGTCACGGTCATGGGTTACTTCAGCTGATTCATGCGCTCGATAACCTGGCGCGTGATGTCGTACTGCGGTTTGACATCGATGACTGCGCCACGCTCGAACACCAGGTCAAAACCACCTTTCTTGATGACTTCTTCCACTGCGCTATCCAGTTTCGGCTTCAGTTGCTTGAGCATTTCGCGGTCGGCAACTGCCTTGGCTTCGTTCAGCTCCTTGGACTGGAACTGGAAGTCACGGGCCTTTTGCTTGAATTCAAGCTCCAGACGCTCACGCTCGCCCTGCTGCATCTTGTCGCCACCGGCCATCAGGCGATCCTGAATGCCCTTGGCGCTGCTTTCCAGCGTCTTGAGCTTGGTCAGTTGCGGACCGAATTTCTTCTCGGCATCCACGGCGTACTTCTTGGCCGCGTCGGATTCCAGCAGTGCCATCTGATAGTTCAGCACGGCGATTTTCATGTCGGCGAACGCCGGGCCTGCCACCAGTACGGAGGCCAGGAGAACCAATTGAGTCAACTTACGCACGATGCACTCCTACAAAATCCATTGTCGTTGTCTTGGGTCAGACGCTTAGAACGTCTGGCCGAGGGAGAATTGGAACACTTGAGTTTCAGCGTTATCCGGCTTCTTGACCGGCATCGCCAGAGCAAAACTCAGAGGACCCAGTGCGGTGACCCAGGTCACGCCAACACCGACGGAACTTGCCATGTTGCTCAGGCTGATGTCGTTGCACTGAGTGTTGGCCTTTGTACCATCTGCGTTGGTGGTCGACTTGCAAGTCGAGTCGAACACGTTACCGACGTCCCAGAATACCGAGGTACGCAAGGAGCGCTGATCTTTCACGAACGGCAGCGGGAACAGGACTTCAACACCGCCCTGGATCAGCACGTTACCACCGAACGGCAGCGGGTCCTGGTCCGGGTCGGCCAGTGTACCGGCGTTACCTGTAACCCCGACGCCACGGCTAGGGGTACTGCGAGGACCCAAAGTGCTGTCCTTGAAGCCACGTACCGAGTTGAAACCACCAGCATAGTAGTTTTCATAGAACGGCAAGCCGTCGGTCGAACCATAACCGTCGCCATAACCCAGCTCGGTGTGCAGACGCAGGGTGTAGTTCTCGGTGATCGGCTGGAACAACTGACCACGGTAGTCGAGCTTGTAGAACGACAGGTCGCTGCCAGGAATCGTGGTTTCCAGGGTCAGGCTCTGGGAACGGCCACGGGTCGGCAACACGCCCTTGTTCAGGGTCGACTCGGACCAGCCGGCCGAAGCCTTGAAGTTCAGGTAGTTGTCGCCTTCCTTGTTAACGAAGTCGAAAATCTCGTCGACGGTGTACTGACCGGTCTTGATCTTGTCCTGCTGTGCGGACAGACCGAAGGTCAGACGCGAAGTCTCGCTGATCGGATAGCCAACGTTGACGCCGGCACCCAGGCTGTCTACCGCATAGCTCGCTACGTCGATGTTGAGATCTTTGTAGTCGGTGGTGCGATAGAAAGCGTTGTAACCCAGGCTCACGCCGTCGGCGGTCCAGTAGGGGTCAACGTAGCCGAAGTTGTAGCGGCTCTGGTATTCGCTGCGGGTCAGGCCCACGCTCACACGGTTACCGGTACCCAGGAAGTTGTTCTGGGTGATCGAGCCGCCGAGGATCAGACCGGCGCTCTGGGCGAAACCGACGCTGGCGGTGATCGAGCCGGAGGCTTGTTCTTCAACGGCGTAGTTCACGTCAACCTGGTCGTCGACACCCGGAACAGCCGGTGTCTCGACGTTCACTTCCTTAAAGAAGCCCAGACGCTCAAGACGGGTCTTGGACTGGTCGATCAGGTAGGTCGAAGCCCAGCCACCTTCCATCTGACGCATTTCGCGACGCAGCACTTCGTCCTCGGACTTGGTGTTGCCACGGAAGTTGATGCGGTTGACGTAGGCGCGCTTGCCCGGATCGACGGCGAACAGGATGTCCACGGTGTGATCGTCGTCATGCGGCTGAGGTATGCCGTTGACGTTGGCGAAGGTGTAACCCTCGTTACCCAGACGGCGCGTGATCAGTTCGGAGGTGGTGGTCATCAGCTTGCGCGAGAACACCTGGCCTTTCTGCACCAGCAACAACGACTTGACCTGGTCTTCAGGCACCTTCAGGTCACCGCTGAGCTTGACGTCACGAACGGTGTACTTCTCGCCTTCGGTGATGTTGACGGTGATGTAGACGTGTTTCTTGTCCGGGGTGATGGACACCTGGGTCGAAGCGATATCCATGTTGATATAGCCGCGGTCCAGGTAGTAGGAACGCAGACGCTCCAGGTCACCGGAGAGTTTTTCACGGGCGTACTTGTCATCGTTCTTGAAGAACGACAGCCAGTTGGTGGTTTTCAGCTCGAACAGGTCGATCAGGTCGTCGTCAGGGAAAACCGTGTTGCCCACCACGTTGATGTGCTGGATGGCAGCCACAGTGCCTTCGTTGATCTTCACTTTCAGGGCTACGCGGTTACGCGGCTGCGAGACCACTTCGGTATCAACCGTGGCCGAATAGCGGCCCTGCGCAACGTACTGGCGCTGCAGCTCGTTACGCACACCTTCGAGGGTGGCGCGCTGGAAGATCTCGCCTTCCGAGAGTCCGGACTGCTTGAGGCCTTTCATCAGGTCTTCGGTAGAGATCGCCTTGTTACCTTCGATCTCGATACTCGCGACCGACGGACGTTCGACGACCGTGATCACCAGAACGTTGCCTTCGCGGCCCAGCTGGATATCTTGAAAGAAACCGGTTTTGAACAACGCACGAGTGGATTCCACCAGGCGACGATCATCCGCCTGCTCGCCGACGTTCAACGGCAAGGCACCAAAGACGCTACCCGCGGAGACCCGCTGGAGGCCATTGACGCGAATATCAGAGATAGTGAAGGACTCGGCGTGAACTTCGGCGATCATCAATACGGTGAGAACCGCAGTTAGCAGCAGACGTTTCATGAAGTCCTTTCTTATTCCAACTGGCAATAAACAAACTGCCGCAAAATGCGGCAGATTCGCAATTCAGCGAAGCTTTACAGACGGCCCAGATCATTGACCAGAGCAAGCAACATCACTCCGACCACCAAACTGATACCGATCTGCACCCCCCAACCTTGCACCCGATCCGACAAGGGGCGACCACGCACCCACTCAATCAGATAAAACAACAAATGCCCCCCATCCAGTACAGGGATGGGCAGCAAATTCAGAACTCCCAGGCTAATACTCAGATAAGCAAGGAAATTCAGGAAATCAGCAACGCCCGACTGGGCAGAAGCGCCCGCCACTTTAGCAATGGTTATCGGCCCACTCAAGTTTTTTACCGAGAGCTCGCCAAACAGCATTTTCTTCAGTGAGTCCAGCGTCAGGATGCTCATGGTCCAGGTACGTCGGGCACCCTCGCCAATCGCGGCCAACGGGCCATAACTGACCTCGCGGATCATTTCCGGCGGCCAATCCACAGCTTTCACGCCGGCGCCCAGATAACCACTCGGCGCTTTGCTTTCGCCGCGCGCAGCCAGGGTCACCGGGACGTCGATTTGAGCACCGTCACGCTCGACGCGCAGCAAGATTTTGGTATCAGGACGCGTACGAACGGTATCGACCACTTGCTGCCAGTCACCCAGCGCCTGACCATCGAGCGACAGCAGACGGTCGCCGGTTTTCAGACCAGCGGCCTGCGCCGGACCTTTCGGATCAAGTTCGGCCAGCACTGGCGGCAGAGCCGGGCGCCATGGGCGAATCCCCAGCGAGCGAATCGGATCGGGCTCGTCCGCCCCTTTGAGCCAATGATCGAGCGCCAGTTCGCGCGGCGTATCCGCTGTAGAGCCCTGCTCACGCACGAGCAATTGCAGGGCCCCGCTTTCCCCAAGACGACGGACCAACTGCAAATTGACCGCCGCCCAGCCAGAAGTGGGCTCGCCATCAATGGCGACGATTTCCTGACCGGCACTCAAACCGGCCCTGGCCGCGATGCTGCCGGACTCGACGGCACCGATGACCGGACGGATCTGCTCGCTGCCGAGCATGGCCAGCACCCAGAAAAACACCAGAGCCAACAGGAAGTTGGCGATCGGCCCCGCTGCAACAATAGCGATACGCTGGCGAACCGATTTGCGATTGAAGGATTGATGAAGCTGATCGGCCGGGACTTCGCCCTCACGCTCATCGAGCATTTTGACGTAGCCACCCAGCGGAATCGCGGCGACGACAAACTCGGTACCCTGCTTGTCGTGCCAGCGCAGCAAGGGCATGCCGAAGCCCACGGAGAAACGCAAAACCTTGACGCCACAGCGACGCGCGACCCAGAAATGGCCGAATTCGTGAAAGGTGACCAGCACACCCAAAGCGATCAGGGTGCCGGCAATCATATAGAGCGCGCTCATCTACTTTCTCCGCAATCCTGTTCAGTGCCGCGTGAAGCCATGGTCCTGCAACGGCTATCGGCCGTGACGATCAAGCCATTGTCCGGCCAGAATCCGCGCTTTCGCATCAGCGGTAAACACCGCGTCCAGATCCTCAAGCGCAACCACTGGCTCGAGATTCAGCACATCCTCGATGATACTCGCGATTTCCAGATAACCAACGCGTCCGTCGAGAAACGCCGCGACCGCCACTTCGTTGGCCGCATTGAGCATGGCCGGCGCGCTGTTGCCAGCCTCTGCCGCCTGTCGCGCCAGGCGCAGGCAAGGGAAGCGCTGCTCGTCCGGTGCTTCGAAATCCAGGCGGGCAATGGCAAACAGGTCCAGCGGCGCAACACCCGAGTCGATCCGCTCAGGCCACGCCAATGCGTTGGCAATCGGCGTGCGCATGTCAGGGTTGCCCAACTGCGCCAATACCGAGCCATCCACATAGTCGACCAGCGAGTGAATCACACTCTGCGGATGAATCACCACCTCGACCTGCGACGGCTTGGCGTCGAACAGCCAGCAAGCCTCGATCAACTCCAGGCCCTTGTTCATCATGCTGGCCGAATCCACCGAGATCTTACGACCCATCGACCAGTTCGGGTGAGCACATGCCTGATCAGGCGAAACATGCGCCAGTTCGCTCATCGGCGTCTGACGGAAAGGACCGCCCGAAGCCGTCAGCAAAATCCGCCGCACGCCAACAGCGCCCAGACCACGGGAAAAATCCTGCGGCATGCACTGGAAGATCGCGTTGTGTTCGCTGTCGATCGGCAGCAATACCGAACCGCTCTTGTGCACGGCCTGCATGAACAACGCGCCGGACATCACCAACGCTTCTTTGTTGGCCAGAAGGATTTTCTTCCCGGCCTGCACCGCTGCCAGGGTCGGACGCAGACCCGCGGCGCCAACGATGGCGGCCATCACGGCATCGACTTCGGGCGCGGAGGCGACCTGGCACAGGCCCTCCTCCCCGACCAATACGCGAGTGGATAAACCGGCAGCACGCAGGTCGTCCTGCAAACCACGCGCCGCCGCCACTTCCGGCACGACTGCGAATTGCGGCACATGGCGCACGCACAAGGTCAGCAACTCGCTCAGGCGCGTGAAGCCGCTCAGTGCGAAAACCTGATAACGCTCAGGATGACGAGCGATGACGTCGAGGGTGCTCAGACCAATCGAGCCGGTAGCCCCCAGAACGGTAATCTGTTGAGGGCGGCTCACGGCGCAGCCATCCACAGCAATACAGCGAAAATCGGGATCGCGGCGGTCAGACTGTCGATGCGATCAAGCACACCGCCATGACCGGGCAGCAGGTTGCTGCTGTCCTTGATGCCGGATTGACGCTTGAACATGCTCTCGGTGAGGTCGCCCACCACCGAAATGAATACGATCAACGCAGCGCCGATCAGGCCCTTGAGCAGCTCGCCAACGGTCCAGTCACGTACCAGGCCGACGATCGCGGTAATCACCAGGCTCAGCGCCAGACCACCGTAAACGCCTTCCCAGCTTTTGCCAGGGCTGACTTGCGGCGCCAGTTTGCGCTTGCCAAAGGCACGGCCGGAGAAATAGGCACCGATATCGGCCCCCCAGACCAGCACCATCACCGCCATGATCAACCAGTTACCCAGCGGGTACTGCTTGATCTGAACCAGCCCTTGCCAGGCCGGCAGCAGGATCAGCAAGCCGATCACCAGTTTGGTGGCCGCCGTGGACCAGTGCTCGCTCGAACGCGGATAGGTCAGCACCAGATAGGTCGCCACCGCCCACCACAACACCGAGGCGCCCAACACCCAAGGGGCAAGGCCCGGCAGGACATACATGACGAACAGCATCAGCGCGACGACAGCGGCAAAGCCGACACGGAACGACTGCGCGGTAAAGCCAGCCAGACGCGCCCATTCCCAGGCGCCCAGGCTCACGACCAGACCGATGAACAGCGCAAAACCAGACCCTTCGAGCAGGAAAAACCCGCACAGAGCGATCGGCAGCAGGATCAGCGCAGTGATGATTCGTTGTTTAAGCATTAAACCCGGGCTCCAGCTTCGACCTGTTCGCTCGTTTTACCGAAGCGACGCTGGCGCGAAGCGAAATCGGCCAGCGCGGTGCGCATGGCTTCGTGTTTGAAGTCCGGCCAGAACAGGTCGGAGAAGTACAACTCGGCGTACGCCAGTTGCCACAGCAGGAAGTTGCTGATGCGGTGCTCGCCACCGGTGCGGATGCACAGATCCGGCAACGGCAGGTCGCCGGTGGCCAGACAGGTCTGCAGCAGATCCGGAGTGATATCTTCCGGACGCAGATGCCCGGCCTGGACTTCACGCGCCAGACGCTGCGCCGCTTGAGCGATATCCCACTGACCGCCGTAGTTGGCGGCGATCTGCAGGATAAAGCGGTTGGCACCGGCCGTCATGGCTTCCGCCTCGCGCATCGCCGCCTGAAGCTCAGGGTGGAAGCGCGAGCGATCACCGATGATGCGCAAGCTGATGTTGTTGTCGTTGAGGCGCTTGGCCTCACGACGCAACGCCTTGAAGAACAGATCCATCAAGGCACTGACTTCATCGGCCGGGCGCTGCCAGTTTTCACTGGAAAAGGCGAACAGGGTGAGCACTTCGACCTTGGCCTCGGCGCACACCTCGATTACCGCCCGCACAGCATCCACGCCGGCTTTATGCCCGGCGACACCCGGCATAAAGCGTTTTTTCGCCCAGCGATTGTTGCCATCCATGATGATCGCGACATGGCGCGGCACCGCGGACGGCGCAGACTGCTTGGTCTTGTCCATTTGAAACTCGACCCTTATACGGCCATCAGGTCTTTTTCTTTCTCGTCCGTGGCCTTGGTGATCTGGGCCTCGAAGTCTTTGGTCAGCTTGTCGATTTCAGCGGTGGCACGACGCTCTTCGTCTTCGCTGATTTCTTTATCCTTGACCAGTTTTTTCAGATCGCCCAGCGCATCACGGCGGATATTGCGCACAGCAACACGTGCATCTTCAGCGGCAGCACGCGCCTGCTTGGTGAAGCCCTTACGGGTTTCTTCGGTCAGGGCCGGCATGGAGATCAGCAGCAGTTCACCCAGGTTGGTCGGGTTCAGGTTCAGACCGGCGCTCTGGATCGCTTTGTCGACGGCCGCCAGCATGTTGCGCTCGAAAGCGACGACTTGCAGGGTGCGGGAGTCTTTTACAGTGATGTTGGCCACTTGAGTGATGGAAGTGTCTGCGCCGTAGTACGGCACCATCACGCTGCCCAGGATGCTTGGGTGAGCCTTGCCGGTACGAATCTGGCCGAATGCATGGGCCAGAGAGTCCAGGGATTTCTGCATGCGCTCTTGAGCGTCTTTCTTGATTTCGTTGATCATTGTTGACCTTCCTCGATCAGAGTGCCTTCAGCGCCGCCATGCACGATGTTCAGCAGGGCGCCGGGCTTGTTCATGTTGAATACGCGCAGCGGCATTTTGTGGTCGCGGCACAGGCAAATCGCTGTCAGATCCATTACACCCAGCTTGCGATCCAGTACTTCATCATAAGTCAGATGATCGAACTTCTCGGCATGCGGGTCTTTGAACGGGTCAGCGGTATAGACGCCATCGACCTTGGTCGCCTTCAGCACGACGTCAGCGTCGATCTCGATGGCGCGCAGGCAGGCTGCCGAATCCGTGGTGAAGAACGGATTACCGGTACCGGCGGCGAAAATCACCACGTCCTTGGAGTTCAGGTGGCGCATGGCTTTGCGGCGATCATAGTGATCGGTCACGCCAACCATGGAAATGGCCGACATCACGATGGCCGAGATATTGGCACGTTCCAGCGCATCACGCATGGCCAGGGCGTTCATCACAGTGGCCAGCATGCCCATGTGGTCGCCTGTCACCCGATCCATGCCAGCCTTGCTCAAGGCCTCGCCACGGAACAGGTTGCCACCGCCGATCACCAGACCGACCTGTACGCCGATGCCGACCAGTTGGCCGACTTCCAGCGCCATCCGATCCAGCACTTTTGGATCGATCCCGAACTCTTCCGAGCCCATCAGGGCCTCGCCGCTAAGCTTGAGTAGAATGCGTTTATAGCGAGCCTGATAACCACTGCCCTGCTGAGCCATTGCGAATCTCTCCTGCGGCGTATTTAAAAAATTCTTTGCAAGCTGTTTTACAGCTGGCGTTCACTCTAGCTTGGCGCTGCTTCAGCGCCATCGGAACCTGGCTTTGTAAGTCAGTTCCCAGTGGAAACCAATAAAAAATTGGTAACCCCATCTGAAAAGAGGCTGCGCGCGTGAGCGGGCAGCCTCTTTCGGGCGACAGTTGAAAAACCGTCTTATTGCTTGGCGGCAGCCAGCTGGGCAGCAACTTCTTCAGCGAAGTTGTCGACCGGCTTCTCGATGCCTTCGCCTACTTTGAAGTAGGTGAAGGAAACGATTTCTGCGCCGCCTTTCTTGGCCAGCTCGCCAACCTTGATTTCAGGGTTCTTGACGAACGCCTGCTCAACCAGGCTCGCTTCTGCCAGGAACTTGCTGATACGGCCTTTGACCATGTTCTCAACAATGTTTTCTGGCTTGCCTTTGATCTTCTCTTCGTTCAGCTGCAGGAACACAGCTTTTTCACGCTCGATCGCTTCAGCCGAAACTTGCGAAGGCAGCAGGAACTCAGGGTTGCTCGCAGCGACGTGCATCGCGATGTCTTTGGCCAGCTCGACGTCACCGCCTTTCAGAGCCACAACAACACCGATCTTGTTGCCGTGCAGGTAAGAACCTACAACGTCACCTTCGATACGGGTCAGACGACGGATGTTGACGTTTTCGCCTACTTTGGCAACCAGTGCTTCGCGAGCAGCTTCTTGCGAAGCGATCAGCGGAGCAGCGTCGGTCAGCTTGTCAGCGAAAGCTTTTTCAACGCTGGCAGCAACGAAGTTCTTGAAGTCGTCTTGCAGAGCCAGGAAGTCGGTCTGCGAGTTCACTTCCAGGATAACGGCAGCTTTACCGTCGTCCTTGATTGCGATTGCGCCTTCAGCGGCAACGTTGCCAGCCTTTTTCGCAGCCTTGATCGCGCCCGAAGCACGCATGTCATCAATGGCTTTTTCGATGTCGCCGTCAGCCTTTTCCAGGGCTTTCTTGCAGTCCATCATGCCTTCGCCGGTACGCTCGCGCAGTTCTTTAACCAACGCTGCAGTAATTGCTGCCATTTTCAAATTCCTCTTGGATAGGTTTTCAACCATTCCACCCGATCGAACGGGCGTTCAATTCTTCCCGAATCACCTTGTACCCGCCGCACGTTACAGATGCAGGGGCTGCGCCACCAGACACGGGCGCCAACAAACGGTTTTCGAGGTGGCAAAAAGGGGGCCAAGCCCCCTTTTTGCTTACTGAGTCAACGCCAGGGCGTCAATTACTCAGCTGCAGCCTGAGTTTCTTCAGCTGCGAACTCAACAGTGCCGCCAGCAACATTGTTGCGACCACGGATCACTGCGTCAGCCATCGAACCCATGTACAGCTGGATA
Source organism: Pseudomonas sp. MWU12-2020 (assembly GCF_023100605.1). Taxonomy (NCBI): domain Bacteria; kingdom Pseudomonadati; phylum Pseudomonadota; class Gammaproteobacteria; order Pseudomonadales; family Pseudomonadaceae; genus Pseudomonas; species Pseudomonas sp. MWU12-2020. Next base: position 109,642 of record NZ_JALMEX010000010.1, on the reverse strand, counting down.
GCGCGGATTGCGTCATCGTTGCCTGGGATGATGTAGTCAACGCCTTCCGGGCTGCTGTTGGTATCGACAACGCCGATGACCGGGATGCCCAGCTTGTTGGCTTCGGTGATCGCGATGCGCTCGTGGTCAACGTCGATCACGAACAGTGCGTCTGGCAGACCGCCCATGTCCTTGATGCCGCCCAGGGAGCGATCCAGCTTTTCCAGGTCACGGGAGCGCATCAGCGCTTCTTTCTTGGTCAGCTTGGCGAAAGTACCGTCTTCGGCTTGAACTTCAAGGTCACGCAGACGCTTGATGGAAGCACGAATGGTTTTGAAGTTGGTCAGCATGCCGCCCAACCAGCGGTGATCGACGTACGGCGAACCGCAACGCGCTGCTTCTTCAGCAACGATCTTGCCAGCGGAACGCTTGGTGCCGACGAACAGAATCTTGTTTTTGCCCTGGGCCAGACGCTCTACGAAAGTCAGAGCTTCGTTGAACATTGGCAGGGTTTTTTCAAGGTTGATGATGTGAATCTTGTTACGCGCGCCGAAAATGTACTTACCCATTTTCGGATTCCAGTAACGGGTTTGGTGACCGAAGTGCACACCGGCCTTCAGCATATCGCGCATGTTGACTTGGGACATGATAGTTCCTTAATAAGTCGGGTTTGGCCTCCACGTATCCCAATGACCAACCAGTGGCATAAAGCCAAAAGCACCCAGGTCATCGTGTCGACACGTGTGTGGATTTAAGCTTTTCGGGGTATCCCCGGAAAGCGGCGCATTTTATACCACAGGGTGCGCAGAAACGGAACCCGGAATCTGTAATCGCACCAAGGACATGGGCGCAGCCCCCTTGGAATCGCCTTCAGGCGCACCATTGTATAGACAGACGCGATGCACGCAGGCGCGGATTTGCTCCTTCCGTCTGATAGAATCGCGTTTTTCAGGGTCGCAAATCCAACACTTGCCACCCTCTCCGTATCAGTAAGCGCCGCCGAGCGCAGAGAGAGCCTGTATGACCGTCAACCTCAAAACCCCCGAGGACATCGCTGGCATGCGAGTCGCCGGCAAACTGGCCGCCGATGTGCTGGAAATGATTGCCGAACATGTCAAACCGGGTGTTACCACCGATCAACTGAACCAGATCTGCCACGACTACATCGTCAACGTGCAGCAGGCCATCCCTGCCCCGCTCAACTACAAGGGTTTTCCGAAGTCGATCTGCACCTCGATCAATCACGTGGTCTGCCACGGCATCCCGAATGACAAGCCGCTGAAAAATGGCGACACGCTGAACATCGACGTCACCGTGATCAAAGACGGCTACCACGGCGACACCAGCCGCATGTTCCACGTCGGCGAAGTGCCGGTCTGGGCCGAGCGTCTGTCGCAGGTCACCCAGGAATGCATGTACAAGGCGATTGAAATCGTCAAACCTGGCTGCCGCCTTGGCGACATCGGTGAAATCATCCAGAAGCACGCGGAAAAGAACGGCTTCTCGGTGGTTCGCGAATTCTGCGGCCACGGCATCGGCAAGGTGTTCCACGAAGAACCGCAGATCCTGCACTACGGCCGCGCCGGTACCGGCATGGAACTGAAGGCTGGCATGACCTTCACCATCGAGCCGATGATCAACCAGGGCAAGGCCGACACCAAGGTACTGGGTGACGGCTGGACCGCGATCACCAAAGACCGCAAGCTCTCGGCACAGTGGGAACACACCCTGCTGGTGACCGACACTGGCTACGAGATCTTCACCCTGCGCGCCGACGACACGATTCCGCGCGTCTCGGCCTGATCCCAAGAACGCTCCCAGCCTTATAGAAGGAAAGCCAATCGATGCCGCAGGTGGATCCCGAACTGTTCGACCGCGGCCAGTTCCAGGCTGAACTGGCCCTGAAAGCGAGTCCCATTGCGGCGTTCAAGAAGGCGATCCGCCAGGCTCGCGAGGTCCTCGACACGCGTTTTCGCAGCGGCCGCGACATCCGCCGGCTGATCGAAGACCGTGCCTGGTTCGTCGACAACATCCTGCGAAAGGCCTGGGAGCAGTTCAACTGGAGCGAAGACGCCGACATCGCGCTGGTCGCGGTCGGCGGCTACGGCCGTGGTGAGTTGCACCCCTATTCCGACATCGACCTGCTGATCCTGCTGGACAGCGCCGACCACGAAGTTTTCCGCGATTCCATCGAGCGTTTTCTGACGCTGCTGTGGGACATCGGTCTGGAGGTCGGGCAGAGCGTGCGTTCGGTCGACGAATGCGCCGAAGAGGCCCGCGCCGACCTGACCGTGGTCACCAACCTCATGGAAAGCCGCACCATTTGCGGCCCCGAGCGTCTGCGCCAGCGCATGCTCGATGTCACCAGCACCGCACACATGTGGCCGGCCAAGGAGTTCTTCCTGGCCAAGCGCGCCGAGCAGAAGGCCCGCCACCACAAGTACAACGACACCGAATACAACCTGGAACCCAACGTCAAAGGCTCGCCCGGCGGCCTGCGGGATATCCAGACGATTCTGTGGGTGGCCCGGCGTCAGTACGGCACCCTGAACCTGCGCGCCCTCGCCGGCGAAGGTTTCCTGGTCGAGAGCGAAAACGCGCTGCTGGCCTCCTCCCAGGAATTCCTCTGGAAAGTGCGCTATGCCCTGCACATGCTCGCCGGCCGCTCGGAAGACCGCCTGCTGTTCGACCATCAGCGGACCATCGCCGGCCTGTTGGGCTTTGAAGGTGACGACGCCAAACAGGCCGTCGAAAATTTCATGCAGCAGTACTTCCGCGTGGTGATGAGCATCGCTCAGCTCAGCGACCTGATCATCCAGCACTTCGAGGAAGTGATCCTCGCCCCGGAAGACGAAGCACCGCCGCAGCCGATCAACTCGCGTTTCCAGTTGCACGACGGCTACATCGAAGCACGTAACGACAACGTGTTCCGCCGCACGCCGTTCGCCATGCTCGAGATCTTCGTGCTGATGGCCCAGCAGCCGGAAATCAAAGGCGTGCGCGCCGACACCATTCGTCTGCTGCGGGAAAATCGTCATCTGATCGACGACAATTTCCGCAACGACATCCGCAATACCAGCCTGTTCATCGAGCTGTTCAAGTGCAAGATCGGCATCCATCGCAACCTGCGGCGGATGAACCGTTACGGCATTCTCGGGCGTTACCTGCCGGAGTTCGGCTTTATCGTCGGACAGATGCAGCATGACCTGTTCCACATCTATACGGTCGATGCGCACACCCTGAACCTGATCAAGCACCTGCGTAAGTTGCAGTACAGCCAGGTGTCGGAAAAATTCCCGCTGGCGGCCAAACTCATGGCCAAACTGCCCAAGCCCGAACTCATCTACATGGCCGGTCTGTACCACGACATCGGCAAGGGCCGGCATGGCGATCATTCGGACATCGGCGCGGTCGATGCCGAAGCGTTCTGCCAGCGTCATCAACTGCCGGTGTGGGACAGCCGCCTGATCGTCTGGCTGGTGCAAAACCATCTGGTGATGTCGACCACCGCACAGCGCAAGGATCTGTCCGACCCGCAAGTGATCCACGATTTCGCGCAGATCGTCGGCGACGAAACTCGTCTGGACTATCTGTATGTGCTGACCGTGGCCGACATCAACGCGACCAATCCGACGCTGTGGAACTCGTGGCGCGCGAGCCTGTTGCGCCAGCTCTACACCGAGACCAAACGCGCCCTGCGCCGTGGCCTGGAAAACCCGGTGGATCGCGAAGAGCAGATCCGCCAGACCCAGAGCGCGGCACTGGACATTCTGGTGCGCGGCGGCACCGACCCGGACGACGTCGAGCAGTTGTGGGCGCAGTTGGGCGATGACTATTTCCTCCGTCATACCGCCGGCGACGTCGCCTGGCACAGTGACGCGATCCTGCAGCAGCCGGCCGATGGCGGCCCGCTGGTGCTGATCAAGGAAACCACCCAACGCGAATTCGAGGGTGGCACGCAGATCTTCATCTACGCCCCGGATCAGCACGATTTCTTCGCCGTGACCGTGGCCGCGATGGACCAGCTCAACCTGAACATTCACGACGCCCGGGTCATCACCTCGAGCAGCCAGTTCACCCTCGACACCTACATCGTGCTCGACACCGACGGCGACTCGATCGGCGACAACCCGGCGCGGGTCAAACAGATTCGCGACGGTCTGACCGAAGCCCTGCGCAACCCCGACGACTACCCGACGATCATCCAGCGCCGGGTGCCGCGCCAGCTCAAGCACTTCGCCTTTGCGCCGCAGGTGACGATCCACAACGACGCCCAGCGTCCGGTGACGGTGCTGGAACTCACCGCTCCTGACCGCCCGGGCCTGCTGGCGCGGATCGGCGGGATCTTCCTCGAGTTCGACCTGTCGCTGCAGAACGCCAAGATTGCGACCCTGGGCGAACGCGTGGAAGACGTGTTCTTCATCACCGACGCCCACAACCAGCCGCTCTCCGACCCGCTGCTGTGCAGCCGCTTGCAGGACGCAATCGTCGAGCAACTGAGCGTCAATCAGGAACCGGATATCAAGCTTTCGCGCATCAGCATTTGATCCAGCAACTTCCCCCCCTGTGGGAGCGGGCTTGCTCGCGAAAGCGGTGTGTCAGGCAGCACATCATTCAATGACACACCGCTTTCGCGAGCAAGCCCGCTCCCACATTGAACGAGGCCCCCATGAACAACGCTCTGAACCAGCTCCAGCCCTACCCGTTCGAAAAGCTCCGCGCCCTGCTTGGCACGGTCACGCCGAACCCGGACAAACGCCCGATCGCCCTGTCGATCGGCGAGCCGAAACACCGCTCGCCAAGCTTTGTCGCCGAAGCGCTGGCGAACAATCTGGATCAGATGGCGGTGTATCCGACCACCCTTGGCATCCCGGCCCTGCGCGAAGCCATCGCCGGCTGGTGCGAACGTCGCTTTGGCGTACCGAGCGGCTGGATTGATCCGGCGCGCAATGTGCTGCCGGTCAACGGTACCCGCGAAGCGCTGTTCGCCTTCACCCAGACCGTGGTCAACCGTGGCGACGATGCGCTGGTGGTCAGCCCGAACCCGTTCTATCAGATCTACGAAGGCGCAGCGTTCCTCGCCGGGGCCAAGCCGCACTACCTGCCATGCCTGGACGAAAATGGCTTCAACCCGGATTTCGATGCGGTCTCGCCGGACATCTGGAAACGCTGCCAGATCCTGTTCCTGTGCTCGCCGGGCAACCCGACCGGCGCACTGATCCCGGTCGACGTGCTGAAAAAACTCATCGCCCTGGCCGACGAATACGACTTCGTGATCGCCGCCGACGAGTGCTACAGCGAACTGTACTTCGACGAACAGACCCCGCCGCCAGGCCTGCTCAGTGCCTGCGTCGAACTGGGCCGCAAGGACTTCAAGCGTTGCGTGGTGTTCCACAGCCTGTCCAAGCGCTCCAACCTGCCGGGCCTGCGCTCCGGTTTCGTCGCCGGTGACGCCGATATCCTCAAGGGCTTCCTGCTGTACCGCACCTACCACGGCTGCGCGATGCCGGTGCAAACCCAACTGGCCAGCGTTGCCGCATGGAATGACGAAGTGCATGTACGCGCCAACCGTGCGCTGTACCGCGAGAAATTCGATGCAGTGCTGGCAATCCTCAGCCCGGTAATGGACGTGCAGCGTCCGGACGGCAGCTTCTACCTGTGGCCGAACGTGGCCGGCGACGATGCCGCCTTCTGCCGCGACCTGTTCGAACAGGAACACGTGACCGTGGTGCCGGGCTCGTATTTGTCGCGAGATGTGGACGGCGTCAATCCGGGTGCCGGGCGTGTGCGCATGGCGCTCGTCGCGCCACTGGCCGAGTGTGTCGAGGCCGCAGAGCGGATTCGCGCGTTCGTCACTCGCCAGTCATAAGCGCCTTTACCGTGCCAGTTCTGCTGGCACGGTAACCCGTCATAAAACCGCACACATATTCAATTTACCCACTCAAGTTCAGTCACTAGCATCCCTCATTCAAAGCGACTTGCCGGGAACACTAAACAACCCGACAAGTTAAACCTGAAGAATGAAAACACGGATGTTCAGTTATGCACTCAACATGGCTTCACCCACGCAGAAAATCTGAAAACACGCAGATATCCCGGCCTCTGAAACACGCTCGGGAGTTTCAGAAACATGTGGGCTAAAAACAATCCGGCGAAATTCTGGACACCCGGCTGCACACTTCGCATCGCCTTCCTCAATGGCACGCAAGAATTCAAGGACGCGACCATCGCCGCCGCCAGCAACTGGTTGCCGCACATTAATTTGAAGTTTGATTTCGTCGAAGGTGAAGCGGGCGATATCCGCATACTCAGCCAGGAAGGAACGTTTTCTTCATTTATTGGTACCGATGCCCGGTTATTCCCCGATGAGCCCACCATGAGACTCTGGCCCCACCCAGCCGACAGCGCACGTTACTTCGCAGCCAATGTAATGCACGAGTTCGGCCACATGCTTGGCGCAGAGCATGAGCAAACCAACCCGACGGCAAACATCCCCTGGGACATGCCAGCCATTTATGAGGAACATGAATTAACTGCCAACCCGGAAGAAGACGACTACCGGGCCAGCGTGACGCGCAAACGCCTGCACGACTGGTACTTTGATCGCGGCAATCCCGGCGAAAGCATTTATTCGGCGTACGATCGAACGTCGATCATGCACTATCGCATCAAGCAGTCCTGGACCCTCGGTGACTTCCAGCTCTTCATTAATCTGGATCTCAGCGAACAGGACAAAATCTTCATGTCGAACGCTTATCCTTACCCGGTGAGTGAGTGAACTTACCCCCTCAGGCTATTTGACCTGCCCCAGATTCGCCTCGCTCAAATCAAGTTCGCCCAATACTTCTCTGAGCACGTCATCACCAATCTGGTGCTGACGACTCAGGCTATACAACTCCAGGCGCTGCGCGCGCAGTGCCTTCAAGCGCAAACGGCGTTCCAGCAGATCCATCTGGAACGCCAGCGTCTGGGCTTCAGCCGAATCGTTGAACACCTCAAGCTGATGCCGGTATTCGGACATGATCCGCGCCTTGAGTTCAGCCGAGAGCGCCGCCTGCGCGGCATCCTGCGGCGCAACTTCTTCGGTTTCCAGCGCATGGATCGCTGCTTCGGCGGTCTTGCGCCAGGCATCGCGCACTTCTTGACGACGCTTGTCGTCCGGACTTTTTTCGATACCGCGCAACAGCAACGGCAAGGCGATGCACGCCACAATCAGCGACAACAGGATCACCCCGGCGGCAATAAAGATCAGCAGATCACGCTCGGGAAACGCCTCAGCCCCCATCAACATCGGCACCGACATCACACCGGCCAGCGTCACCGCGCCGCGCACACCGCCAACGGTCAGCAACCAGCAGGAGCGCGCCGTGGGTACTTGCGTCAGGTCACCCTTGCCGCGCAACCGCCGCAGCAGCACCGACAAACGCCAGATGCTCTGCACCCAGATAAAGCGCAGCAGCACCAGCGCGAGGAAAATCGCCACCACGTCGAGGCCGCGATACAGCAGGGTCGGCCACAACGTCGGTTCGTGGCTGACCACGGCTTTGATGATGTCCGGCAATTGCAGGCCCAGCAGCAGGAAGATCAGACCGTTGAAGGCGAACTCCAGCAATGACCAGACGCTACGGTTGAGCAGACGGGTGCTGGTCTGCCGTGGCAACAGATCGAGCCAGCTCTGCATCATCCCCGCCGCGACGGCCGAAAGAATCCCCGATGCACCCAGTCGCTCGGCCAGTACATAAGCGGCGAACGGCAATAGCAACATGAACACCACATGGGTGGCCGGATCGTCCCAGCCACGGGCAATCATCCATGCGCGCAAACGCCCGACCAGCCAGCTCAGCGCAACACCGACCGCCAGCCCGCCGACCGCCACCAGTACGAAGGTCAGGCTGGCATTGGCCAGCGAGAACACCCCGGTCACTGCCGCGACGAGGGCAAACTTGAACGTCACCAGACCCGAGGCGTCGTTCATCAGCGCCTCGCCCTGCAGCATGTGCATCAGCGGTGTCGGCAAACGGTTCTGCGAGATCGCCGAGACGGCCACGGCGTCGGTCGGCGACAGCACGGCGGCCAGAGCAAAGGCCACCGGCAGCGGAATGCTCGGCAACAGCCAGTGAATGAAATACCCGGCGCCGACCACGGTGAACAGCACCAGGCCCACCGCCAGCGTCAGGATCGGCCCACGCAAATGCCAGAATTCGCGTTTGGGCATGCGCCAGCCGTCGGAAAACAGCAGCGGCGGCAGGAACAGAAACAGGAACAGTTCCGGATCCAGCGCCACGTGCAGGCCCAGTGTCGGCCAGGCCAGCAAGGCACCGGCGGTGATTTGCACCAGAGGCAGCGGCAGCGGGATGACCCGTCCAACCAGACGCGAAACGCTGACCAGCATCAGCAGGATAAGGACGGTGTAAGCGGTTTGCATAAAGCGGAAATCTCAGGCAATCGACAGCGTTGAACTGCCATATTAGCCGCTTAGGATGCGTCTGACCGTTGCACCTATGTCGCAGCCCTGTCGCAAATCCACTTGTAGGAGCGGGCTTGCTCGCGAATGCGGTGGGTCATTGAGCAATGATTTCGACTGACACGGCCCTTTCGCGAGCAAGCCCGCTCCCACAGGGTAATCTGCAAGCAGATAAACCTCGGCGCCGCGAAACCGTTTGGTCATGGCATAATCCGACACCATTTTTTTCCAGCACCTGTAAAGGGGGCGATTCCTTGACCGTTTCAAGTAAAACGTTGCACCTTTTCGGCATCAAAGCCTGCGACACCATGAAGAAGGCGCGCACCTGGCTCGATGAACACGCTGTCAGCTACGACTTCCACGATTACAAAACCGCCGGTATCGACCGTGAGCACCTGACCCAATGGTGTGACGAGCACGGCTGGCAAACGGTGTTGAACCGTGCAGGCACGACCTTTCGCAAACTCGACGACGAACGTAAAGCCGATCTCGACCAGTCGAAAGCCATCGAACTGATGCTCGCTCAACCCTCGATGATCAAGCGCCCGGTGCTCGATCTAGGTGACCGAACCCTGATTGGCTTCAAGCCAGACATCTACGCGGCCGCACTCAAGTAAGCAGCCCGTCACTTATTGCTAGAGGTATTCACATGTCCAACTCTCTGTTCAGCATCGCCTTTGGTGTCGGCACTCAGAACCGTCAAGGCGCGTGGCTGGAAGTGTTCTACGCTCAGCCACTGCTCAACCCTTCGGCCGAACTGGTCGCTGCCGTGGCGCCGATCCTCGGTTACACCGAAGGCAACCAGGCCATCACCTTCACCACTGCACAGGCTGCGCAACTGGCTGAAGCGGTCAAAGGCATCGACGCCGTTCAAGGCAAACTGCTGACCCGTCTGGCCGAGAGCCACAAGCCGCTGGTCGCCACCCTGCTGGCCGAAGACGCCCAACTGACCTCGACGCCAGAGGCCTACCTCAAGCTGCACCTGCTGTCGCATCGTCTGGTCAAGCCGCACGGCGTAAGCCTGGCCGGGATCTTCCCGCTGCTGCCGAACGTGGCATGGACCAGCCAGGGCGCAATCGACCTGAGCGAACTGGCCGAAATGCAACTCGAAGCCCGTCTGCGCGGCGAGCTGCTGGAAGTGTTCTCGGTGGACAAGTTCCCGAAAATGACCGACTACGTGGTGCCGGCCGGCGTGCGTATCGCTGACGCAGCACGTCTGCGTCTGGGCGCTTACGTGGGCGAAGGCACCACCGTGATGCACGAAGGCTTCATCAACTTCAACGCCGGCACCGAAGGCCCGGGCATGATCGAAGGCCGCGTGTCCGCTGGCGTTTTCGTCGGCAAGGGTTCGGACTTGGGCGGCGGCTGCTCGACCATGGGCACCCTGTCGGGCGGCGGCAATATCGTGATCAAGGTCGGCGAAGGCTGCCTGATCGGCGCCAACGCCGGTATCGGTATCCCGTTGGGCGACCGCAACACCGTCGAGTCGGGCCTGTACGTGACCGCCGGCACCAAGGTGGCGCTGCTGGACGAGCACAACAACCTGGTCAAGGTGGTGAAGGCGCGTGAACTGGCCGGTCAGACCGACCTGCTGTTCCGTCGCAACTCGGAAACCGGTGCCGTGGAGTGCAAAACCCACAAATCGGCGATCGAGCTGAACGAAGCGCTGCACGCTCACAACTAAGCAGCCACACGATCCCCCCTGTGGGAGCGAGCTTGCTCGCGAAGGCGTCCGGTCAGTCAACAACAGTGCTGAATGACACGACGCTTTCGCGAGCAAGCCCGCTCCCACAAGGTTCGGTGTACACCCGCCCAAGTTCACAGGGCTGAACAGATGATGATTCCCTCCCCCTGGCGCGCCGATTTTCCGGCCATCGCCGCCCTGCAACGGCAAGACCAGACCTATCTGGACAATGCCGCCACCACGCAAAAACCCCAGGCCCTGCTTGACGCGCTAGCGCACTACTACGCCAACGGCGCAGCCAATGTGCATCGTGCGCAGCATCTGCCCGGCGCCCACGCGACGCAGGCGTTCGAAGACAGTCGACTGAAAGTTGCCCAGTGGCTGAATGCCGGTGACAGCGGGCAGATCATCTTCACCCACGGCGCCACCAGCGCGCTGAATCTCCTGGCCTATGGCCTTGAGCATCTTTTCCATCCGGGCGATGAAATTGTCATCAGCGCCCTGGAGCATCACGCCAACCTGCTGCCGTGGCAGCAACTGGCACAGCGTCGCGAGCTGAAACTGGTGATCCTGCCGCTGGACGCCGACGGCGTGATCGACCTCGGCGCCGCTGTGCGTCTGATCAACCCGCGTACCCGTTTGCTGGCGGTCAGTCAGCTGTCCAACGTGCTCGGCGCCTGGCAACCGCTGCCGGCGCTGCTGGCGATGGCCAAGGCGCAGAACGCGCTGACCGTGGTCGATGGCGCCCAAGGTGTGGTGCATGGTCGCCACGACGTGCAGGCACTGGGTTGCGACTTCTACGTGTTTTCCAGCCACAAACTGTACGGCCCCGATGGTCTCGGTGTGTTGTTCGGGCGCAACAAGGCGCTTGAGCAACTGCAGCCGTGGCAGTTCGGCGGCGAAATGGTGCTGGAAGCCAATTATCACGATGCGCGCTTCCGCCCTGCCCCGTTGGGTTTCGAGGCCGGTACGCCGCCGATTGCCAGCGTAATCGGCCTCGGCGCAACTCTCGATTATCTGGCAGGGCTGGATCAGGACGCGGTGTCGGCCCACGAAGCGGCGCTGCACGCCTATCTGCTACAAGGCCTGGCCGCGCGCAACGGCATTCGTCTGCTCGGCAAGCCGCAACTGGCGCTGGCGAGTTTCGTCGTAGAGGGCGTGCATAACGCCGATCTGGCGCATCTGCTGACCGAACAAGGCATCGCCGTGCGCGCCGGGCATCACTGCGCCATGCCGTTGCTGAAAAGCTTTGAGCTGGCCGGTGCTATTCGCGTGTCGCTGGCGCTGTACAACGACTCCGAGGATCTGGAGCGTTTCTTCGAAGCGCTGGATCAGGCCCTGGAGTTGCTGCGATGAGCCTGCCGCTCGCCGCTGCCGAAGCGCTGCAGACCTTTCAGAATGCTGCCGGTTGGGAACAGCGCGCACGGTTGCTGATGCAGTTTGGCGATCGTCTGCCGCCGCTGGATGACGCGGACAAATGCGAGGCCAACCGCGTGCATGGCTGTGAAAGTCAGATGTGGCTGGTGGGGGAATTGCAGGACGGCCACTGGCAATTCAGCGCTGCCAGCGATGCGCGGATGATTCGCGGGTTGGTGGCGTTGCTGCTGTTGCGGGTCAACGGTTTGAGCGCTGCCGAGTTGCAGCAGGTGGATTTGCCCGACTGGTTCAATCAACTGGGGCTGTCGCGGCAATTGTCGCCGTCGCGCAGTAATGGCTTGAATGCCGTGCTCAAGCGCATGAATGAGTTGGCAGGCTGATCGCCTTCGCGAGCAAGCCCGCTCCCACAGGGGATTTGTGAACGCCACAGATCCAACGTGGGAGCGGGCTTGCTCGCGAAGAGGCCATCACTGACAACCTCAGACCTGAGGTTTGATGCGATCCGCCGGCCGCCGCACACCCGCCACAATCTTGTCCACAGCCTTGGTCGCCGCGACCATGCCGAACGTCGCCGTGACCATCATCACCGCGCCAAACCCGCCGGCGCAGTCGAGCTTCACGCCATCGCCGACAAAACTCTTCTGCAAACAGATGCTGCCGTCCGGTTTCGGATAGCGCAGCTGTTCAGTGGAGAACACGCACGGCACGCTGTAATGGCGAGTCACGGTACGCGAGAAACCGTAGTCGCGGCGCAGGGTCGAGCGCACTTTCGAAGCCAGCGGGTCGTTGAAGGTCCGGTTGAGGTCGCAGACCTGAATCAGCGTCGGATCGATCTGCCCACCCGCACCGCCCGTGGTGATGATCTGAATCTTGCGGCGTTTGCACCAGGCGATCAGTGCAGCCTTGGCGTTGACTGCGTCGATGCAGTCGATCACGCAGTCGATGTTCGGCGTGATGTACTCGGCCATGGTGTCGCGCGTCACGAAGTCCGCCACCGCATGCACGGTGCAATCCGGATTGATCCCGCGCAGGCGCTCGGCCATCACTTCGACCTTGGGTTTGCCGACGGTGCTGTCCAGCGCATGCAACTGGCGGTTGGCGTTGCTGACGCAGACGTCGTCGAGGTCGAACAGCGAAATCTCGCCCACGCCACAGCGGGCCATGGCTTCCGCCGCCCAGGAACCGACGCCACCGACGCCGACAATCGCCACATGGGCCGCACGCAGGCGCTCAAGGCCCTCGATGCCATACAAACGGGCGATGCCTGCAAACCGCGGATCTTCTGTACTCATGACCATTACCCCAAAAACCGGCGCGCATTATAGGGCCGTCGGCGGCCAAGAGCATCTTTGACGCTATGAACGGTGAACGCCGCCGTTTTGCACAAGCCTTGTGGCGAGGGAGCTTGCTCCCGCCGGGTCGCGAAGCGGCCCTTGAAAAGCGGACTGCTTCGTAGTCCGGCGGGAGCAAGCTCCCTCGCCACGGGAATTGCTATAACTGAATAACAAAGTTTTCTCTTACAAGCTGTTACTAAAGAACTTAAATCAGGTTGGACTGCCCAATGTCGGGCATTTTCCTGCCCGGTGTACGAGCAGTGAACTGCCGGTGTAGGATTCGCGCCCTTTTGGCGTAAGCCGATCCGTTCCTTCGTTCCACAGCCTTTGGAACCCGAAATAGCTATGTCATCGCGTAAATTTGGTCTCAACCTGGTGGTGGTTCTGGCAATCGCCGCCCTGTTCACCGGTTTCTGGGCGCTGATCAACCGCCCGGTCTCCGCGCCCAACTGGCCGGAACAGATCTCCGGTTTTTCCTATTCGCCATTCCAGCAGGGCCAGTTCCCGCAGAAGGATCAGTATCCGACTGACGACGAAATGCGCCGCGACCTGGAGATCATGAGCAAGCTGACGGACAACATCCGCATCTACTCGGTCGACGGTTCGCTGCAGGACATCCCGAAACTGGCGGAAGAGTTCGGTCTGCGCGTGACCCTCGGGATCTGGATCAGCCCCGATCAGGAACGCAACGAGCGGGAAATCCAGCGCGCCATCGAACTGGCCAACACCTCGCGCAGCGTGGTTCGCGTGGTGGTCGGTAACGAAGCGATCTTCCGCAAGGAAATCACTGCCGAGCAACTGAGCGTGCTGCTGGATCGGGTGCGCGCGGCGGTGAAAGTGCCGGTGACCACCTCCGAGCAGTGGCACGTCTGGGAAGAACACCCGGAGCTGGCCAAGCACGTTGACCTGATCGCTGCGCACGTCCTGCCGTACTGGGAATTCATCCCGGTCGACAAGGCCGGGCAGTTCGTCTTCGACCGTGCCCGTGACCTGAAAAAGCTATTCCCGAAAAAGCCGCTGCTGCTGTCCGAAGTCGGCTGGCCGAGCAACGGTCGCATGCGCGGTGGCGCCGACGCGTCGCCGGCGGATCAGGCGATCTACCTGCGCACACTGGTCAACAAGCTCAACCGCCAAGGCTTCAACTACTTCGTGATCGAAGCGTTCGACCAGCCGTGGAAGGCCAGTGACGAAGGTTCGGTGGGCGCCTACTGGGGCGTGTTCAACGCCGCCCGCCAGCAGAAATTCAACTTCGAAGGCCCGGTCGTCGCCATCCCGCAATGGCGCGTGCTGGCCATCGGTTCGGTGGTGCTGGCGCTGCTGTCGCTGACCCTGCTGATGATCGACGGCTCGGCCCTGCGCCAGCGTGGCCGCACCTTCCTGACCTTTATCGCGTTCCTCTGCGGTTCGGTGCTGGTGTGGATCGGTTACGACTACAGCCAGCAATACAGCACGTGGTTCAGCCTGACGGTGGGTTTCCTGCTGGCGCTGGGTGCGCTCGGGGTGTTTATCGTGTTGCTGACCGAGGCGCATGAACTGGCCGAAGCAGTCTGGACCCACAAGCGCAGGCGTGAATTCCTGCCGGTGGTGGGCGACTCGGACTACAGACCGAAAGTCTCGATCCACGTACCGTGCTACAACGAGCCGCCGGAGATGGTCAAACAGACCCTCGACGCCTTGGCTGCCCTTGATTACCCGGACTATGAAGTCCTGATCATCGACAACAACACCAAAGACCCAGCCGTCTGGGAACCGGTGCGCGACTACTGCGCCACCCTCGGCCCGCGTTTCAAGTTCTTCCACGTTTCGCCCCTGGCCGGTTTCAAGGGCGGCGCGCTGAACTACCTGATTCCGCATACCGCCAAGGACGCCGAAGTGATCGCGGTGATCGACTCCGACTACTGCGTGCATCCGAACTGGCTCAAGCACATGGTGCCGCACTTCGCCGATCCGAAAATCGCCGTGGTGCAGTCGCCGCAGGACTATCGCGACCAGAACGAAAGCACCTTCAAGAAGCTCTGCTACGCCGAATACAAAGGTTTCTTCCACATCGGCATGGTCACCCGCAACGACCGCGACGCGATCATCCAGCACGGCACCATGACCATGACCCGGCGTTCGGTTCTGGAAGAGCTGGGCTGGGCCGACTGGTGCATCTGTGAAGACGCCGAGCTGGGTCTGCGCGTGTTCGAGAAAGGCCTGTCGGCGGCGTATTACCACGACAGTTACGGCAAGGGTCTGATGCCGGACACCTTCATCGACTTCAAGAAGCAGCGTTTCCGCTGGGCCTATGGCGCGATCCAGATCATCAAGCGCCACACCCGCAGCCTGCTGCGCGGCAAAGACACCGAGCTGACCCGTGGCCAGCGTTACCACTTCCTCGCGGGCTGGCTGCCGTGGGTCGCGGACGGCATGAACATTTTCTTCACCGTCGGCGCCCTGCTGTGGTCGGCGGCGATGATCATCGTGCCGCAACGGGTCGATCCGCCGCTGCTGATTTTCGCAATCCCGCCACTGGCGCTGTTCGTGTTCAAGGTCGGCAAGATCATCTTCCTCTACCGTCGCGCCGTGGGCGTGAACCTCAAGGATGCGTTCTGCGCCGCACTGGCTGGCCTGGCGTTGTCGCACACCATCGCCAAAGCGGTGCTGTACGGTTTCTTCACCAGCAGCATTCCGTTCTTCCGCACGCCGAAAAACGCCGACAACCATGGCTTCTGGGTGGCGATTTCCGAAGCGCGCGAAGAGCTGTTCATCATGCTGCTGTTGTGGGGCGCAGCGCTGGGGATCTACCTGGTGCAGGGCATTCCGAGCAACGACATGCGCTTCTGGGTCGCAATGCTGCTGGTGCAGTCGCTGCCATACCTGGCCGCGCTGATCATGGCGTTCCTCTCGTCGCTGCCAAAACCTGCGACAGCGCCCGAACCGGCGCCTGTCGTCTAATTCCTCGACGAAGCACTAAACGGCGGCCAATGGTCGCCGTTTTGCTTTAAGATAACCGCCATTTTGCAGGGCACTCCTCTAATCCCTGTGGGAGCGAGCCTGCTCGCGAAGGCTTTGTAACATTCACCGATTATGTTGACTGACACACCGCATTCGCGAGCAGGCTCGCTCCCACATTGTTAGTCCGCGCCCACATTCATGACTCCGGAGTTTTCCATGACGGCCCACGCCGACCTTTCGCCGACCCTCCAACTCGCCATCGACCTGATCCGCCGTCCGTCCGTGACGCCGGTCGACGCCGATTGCCAGAAGCAGATGATGCAGCGCCTGGGCGATGCCGGTTTCACCCTGGAGCCGATGCGCATCGAGGACGTGGACAATTTCTGGGCGACCCACGGCAATGACGACGGCCCGGTGCTGTGCTTCGCCGGCCACACCGACGTGGTGCCGACCGGTCCGGTGACTGCCTGGCAGATCGAACCGTTCAACGCCGTGATCGATGAACACGGCATGCTCTGCGGTCGCGGCGCGGCCGACATGAAAGGCAGCCTGGCGTCGATGACCGTCGCCGCCGAGCGCTTTGTCGCCGACTACCCGAACCACAAGGGCAAGGTCGCGTTCCTGATCACCAGCGACGAAGAAGGCCCGGCGCACCACGGCACCAAAGCGGTGGTTGAACGTCTGGTGGCGCGCAAAGAGCGTCTGGACTGGTGCATCGTCGGCGAACCGTCGAGCACCACGCTGGTCGGTGACGTGGTGAAAAACGGTCGTCGCGGCTCGCTCGGCGCCAAGCTCACCGTGCGCGGCGTGCAGGGCCACGTGGCCTACCCGCATCTGGCGAAGAACCCGATCCACCTCGCCGCCCCGGCCTTGGCCGAACTGGCCGCCGAGCACTGGGACCACGGCAACGATTTCTTCCCGCCGACCAGTTTCCAGATTTCCAACCTCAACTCCGGCACCGGCGCGACCAACGTGATCCCGGGTGATCTGGTGGCGGTGTTCAACTTCCGCTTCTCCACCGAATCCACCGTCGAAGGCCTGCAGAAACGCGTGGCCGACATCCTCGACAAACACGATCTGGACTGGCACATCGACTGGGCGCTGTCCGGCCTGCCGTTCCTCACCGAGCCGGGCGCGCTGCTCGACGCGGTGTCGTCGAGCATCAAGGACATCACCGGCCGCGAGACCAAGGCATCGACCAGCGGCGGCACTTCCGATGGCCGCTTCATCGCGACCATGGGCACGCAGGTTGTTGAACTGGGCCCCGTCAACGCGACCATCCACCAGGTCAACGAGCGTGTGCTGGCGGCCGATCTCGACGTGCTGACCGAGATCTACTACCAGACCCTGATCAAGTTGCTCGCCTGATGCTCGCGTGCCCGATCTGCAGTGAACCGCTGAACAGCGTCGACAACGGCGTGGTCTGCCCCGCCGGCCACCGCTTCGACCGCGCGCGTCAGGGCTACCTGAACCTGTTGCCGGTGCAGCACAAGAACAGCCGTGACCCTGGCGACAATCAGGCGATGGTCGAGGCGCGCCGCGACTTCCTGAATGCCGGGCATTACGCGCCGGTGGCCAAGCGTCTGGCAGAGCTGGCAGCCAGTTATGCGCCGGCACGCTGGGTCGATATTGGTTGCGGTGAGGGTTACTACACCGCGCAGATCGCCGAGGCCCTGCCGGAAGCCGATGGCTACGCGCTGGACATCTCGCGCGAGGCGGTGAAACGCGCCTGCAAACGCAACCCGGCGCTTACCTGGTTGATCGCCAGCATGGCCCGCGTGCCATTGGCGTCGGGCAGTTGCCAGTTTCTCGCCAGCGTTTTCAGTCCGCTGGACTGGGCAGAAGCCAAGCGTCTGCTCAGCGTCGGCGGCGGCCTGATGAAGGTCGGCCCGACCAGCGGCCACCTGATGGAACTGCGCGAACGCCTGTACGACGAAGTGCGCGAATACACCGACGACAAGCATCTGGCCCTGGTGCCGGAAGGCATGGCGCTGGCGCACAGCGAAACCCTGGAATTCAAACTGACGCTGGACAAGCCCGAGGATCGCGCCAACCTGTTGGCGATGACACCCCACGGCTGGCGCGCCAGTGCCGAACGCCGCGCCGCAGTGATCGAACAGGCCGAGCCGTTCGTGACCACCGTGTCGATGCGCTACGATTATTTCGTTCTTCAATAACTTTTGGTCTCGGGCGAGTGCCCGGGGCCGGCTAAATCCGCGAATGGATTTTTCAGACCCGCAGTGAGGACATCCATGCGCCAACCGGATATCGAGATTTACCTGAAAGACGCCGACGTCGACCACAAGGCGATTTCCGCCTGGCTCGGCGCAGCCCTGGGCCCGTGCAGCGACTGGGTACAGAAAGGCCAGACCTACAAATGCAAGGCCGGCAATGTGCCGGTGACCTGGCTGCCGAAAGCCGTGGGCAAATGGAACAGCCTGTACCTGGAAAGCGATGCGACCCCATGGGACGACGACATCGCCTGCGCCCGCGCCGCCTTTGCCGCGCTGAACGTCGAAGTGCGTTGCGCACCGGGCACGTGGGTCGAGGAAGAAGGCGAGGAAACGGCGGATCGCTGGATTCGCATCAGCGAAGACGGTGAAGAAGAGATCACCTGGAAAACCGCTTAATCGCAGTCAACACAGATCCAAATGTGGGAGCGGGCTTGCTCCGGGCGGCGTTCCGACGAATGCGGTGTATCAGCTACAGATATGCTGAATGACACGACGCATTCGCGAGCAAGCCCGCTCCCACAGTGGTTTTGGGGTGTTTTGGAGGGTTGTGTTACAGACCTACCACATCCTCAGCCTGCAACCCCTTCTCCCCCGTCACCACCGCATATTCAACCTGCTGACCTTCAGTCAGCGAGCGATGCCCTTCACCGCGAATCGCGCGGTAGTGCACGAACACGTCCACGCCGTCGTCGCGCTGAATGAAGCCGTAGCCCTTGGCGTCGTTGAACCACTTCACATTGCCGGTTTCACGTGTTGCCATCTGTTCATACTCCTTTTTTATTATTGAACAGGCTTTTCGCAGGAAAGCCTTTGCGGAACGTCAGACTGCGCCCGACGTCCATAAAGGGCCCCGGCGACAGATTGCCGAGTATATGACAGGCGCGAAAACTCTCAACAGGAGTTTACTTCGCCGCTTTTTTGCCGATTTTCGGCGAATACGGCAAACTGTCGACCGCCCGAGCAGTTGCTCGGTTTTATTCACTCACGCAGAAGCCGTATGACCCGTTCCCCGTTCCGCCGTCTTGTGTTTGGCACCTTGCGCCGACTGTTGTACCTCTGGGTTCGCTCGGAGACGATCAACCAGTCGTCGTTCACCCTCAACCTCGACCGCAGTCGTCCGGTGTTCTACGTCCTGCAAAATCCCTCGCTCACCGATCTGGCAGTAGTCGACACCGAGTGCACCAAGGCCGGTCTGCCGCGTCCGGTGCTGCCGGTGTCCGTCGGGCCGTTGATCGAACCGGCAGCGTTTTTCTACCTGACGCCGGACCCGGACTGGCTCGGCCGTCAAGACAAGCGCGGCGCACCGCCGACCCTGACCCGCCTGGTCAGCGCCCTGACCCAGAACGCCGCCGAAGACGCGCAGATCATTCCGGTCAGCGTGTTCTGGGGCCAGTCGCCGGACAGCGAAAACAGCCCGTGGAAGCTGCTGTTCGCCGACAGCTGGGCCGTCACCGGGCGTTTGCGCCGGCTGCTGAGCATCATCGTCCTCGGGCGCAAGACTCGCGTGCAGTTCTCCGCGCCGATCCACCTGCGCGAACTGATCGACCACAACAAGGGCCACGAGCGCACCGTGCGCATGGCCCAGCGCATCCTGCGCGTGCATTTCCGCAACCTCAAAGCCGCGGTGATCGGCCCGGACATTTCCCACCGGCGCAATCTGGTCAAGGGCCTGCTCAACCAGCCACTGGTCAAGCAAGCGATCGTTGAAGAGGCCGAGCGCGAGAACATCTCTCTGGAAAAAGCCAAGGCCCAGGCGTTGCGCTACGGCAACGAAATCGCCTCGGACTACACCTACACCGCGATCCGCTTCCTCGAAGTGGTGCTGAGCTGGTTCTGGAACAAGATCTACGACGGGATCAAGGTCAACCACATCGAAGGCGTGCAGAAGGTCGCTCAGGGTCACGAAGTGATCTACGTGCCGTGCCACCGCAGCCACATCGACTACCTGCTGCTTTCGTACCTGCTGTTCCGCAACGGTCTGACCCCGCCGCACATCGCCGCCGGGATCAACCTCAACATGCCGGTGATCGGCAGCCTGCTGCGCCGTGGTGGCGCGTTCTTCATGCGCCGTACGTTCAAGGGCAATCCGCTGTACACCTCGGTGTTCAACGAATACCTGCACACCCTGTTCACCAAAGGCTTCCCGGTCGAATACTTCGTCGAGGGCGGCCGCTCGCGCACCGGGCGCATGCTGCAACCGAAAACCGGGATGCTCGCGATCACGATGCGCAGCTTCCTGCGCTCGTCGCGCATGCCGATTGTCTTCGTGCCGGTGTACATCGGTTACGAGCGCGTGCTTGAAGGTCGTACTTACCTTGGCGAACTGCGTGGCGCGAGCAAGAAGAAAGAGTCGATCTTCGACATCTTCAAAGTCATCGGCGCGCTCAAGCAGCGCTTCGGTCAGGTCGCGGTGAACTTCGGCGAGCCGATCAAACTCGCGGAGTTCCTCGACAGCGAACAGCCGGATTGGCGCCAACAGGAACTCGGCCCTCAGTACAAACCGGCGTGGCTCAACGAAGCCACCAATCGCCTCGGCGAGAAAGTCGCACAGCACCTGAACGAAGCGGCGGCGATCAACCCGGTCAATCTGGTGGCGCTGGCGCTGCTCTCGACCACTCGCCTGGCGCTGGACGATCGGGCGATGGCGCGGGTGCTGGATCTGTATCTGGCGCTGCTGCGCAAAGTCCCGTACTCGCCACACACGACCCTGCCGGAAGGCGATGGCCGTGCGCTGATCGAACACGTGAAGGACATGGATCTGCTGTCCGAGCAGAACGATGCGCTGGGCAAGATTCTCTATCTGGACGAGCAGAACGCCGTCCTGATGACCTACTACCGCAACAACGTGCTGCACATCTTCGCCCTGCCGGCGCTGCTGGCGAGCTTCTTCCAGAGCACCTCGCGCATGAGCCGCGAACAGATCCTGCGCTACACCCGCGCGCTGTATCCGTACCTGCAGGCGGAGCTGTTCATTCGCTGGAGCCTGGACGAACTCGACGCAGTGGTCGATCAATGGCTGGAAGCCTTCGTCGAGCAAGGCCTGCTGCGCTTCGAGAAGGACGTGTATATGCGTCCGGCGCCAAGTTCGCGGCACTTTGTGCTGCTGACCCTGCTGTCGAAAAGCATCGCCCAGACCCTGCAGCGCTTCTACATGACCGTGTCCTTGCTGCTCAACAGCGGCCAGCACAGCATCAGCGCCGAAGAGCTGGAAGACTTGTGCACGGTCATGGCCCAGCGCCTGTCGATCCTCCACGGCTTGAACGCCCCGGAGTTCTTCGACAAGAGCCTGTTCCGTCACTTCATCCAGACCCTGCTCGACCTCGACGTGCTGCGTCGCGACGAAGCCGGCAAGCTGAGCTACCACGAACTGCTCGGCGAACTGGCCGAAGGCGCGGCCAAACGCGTATTGCCGGCGGAGATTCGTCTGTCGATTCGTCAGGTAGCCCTGCATCGCAGTGAAGATGCCGCCGAAACAGCGGATGCGCCGCAAGTCTGAAACTTGCCGACAACTAACGGGGACGCACTGCAATGGCCCCGTTAGTTGATTCATGAATTAATAGGCGCCATCAACCAATCACGATACGGATATCGAGATGAGCCTGTTAAATCAACAACCCCCCAGCGTCACTTTGAACTTCAGTCTGCCAGCGGACTTTGTTGCCCCACAGGGCGGCATCAGCGAAACGCGGGTCAGCGTCAAACGCCTCAACTCTGCAGCGCCCGTCACGATCAAGGACTGGCGCCATGCTTCGCTCTATGACGCCGGATGGAAGTTTGACTTTCCCCACCCTTACAGCGATGTGGGCGTGAAGTATCAGGTCAATGTCCAGATGCTCCACAACCGCCAACCGTTGCTGATCGAGCTGGACTACTTCGTCACCGTCAACAAGGCGCCGCATCGCCAGACCTTGCACTTGAGCCCGATCGGGCAACTTTATGTCGAAGTACAGGAACCCACGACGGTCCCGGCTGAAGAAGCCGTGACCATCAGATTGCATCAACTCGAGCAGCCGCAAGTTGAACTGGTACGCGTCAACCATGACGAACAGACCGCCACTTCGTTTTATCTGAAATACGATCCCGAGAGTGTCATCCCTGGCAAACGTTATGTGCTGAGCGCCGTTGAAAACCGCTACCACCAAGCGGTTCCGGTTTCGCCGGGATCGATCGAACTGTCCCCTGTAGCACGCGAACAACAGGCGTGGTCATTTCAGGCCCTGATGCATTGGCTGGAAAAACCCTTACGTTTGTTCACTGACGCTGACGCCAAAATCCGCTAGATTTCCTTCGGCGCCGGGATTCTTCCGGCGCAAACGTCTCAGAGGTCCCCAATGAAAAAACTCACCCTCCTCGCCGCAGCCACCCTGTTGAGCGCCTGCCAGTCGACCACCCCCGCCGGCAAGGTCGGCCTCGATGGCGAAGTGTTCTACCTGCAACGCATCGCCCTGCCACCGAGTGCGACCCTGAGCGTGAGCCTGCAGGACGTATCGCTGGCCGACGCCCCGGCGGTGGTCCTCGACGAACAGAAAGGCCCGGTCAAAGGCCAGGTGCCACTGCCGTTCCACTTGAGTTACGATCCGGCCCAGGTCAAACCCGGCCACCGCTACTCGGTCAGCGCGCGCATCGAAGTCAACGGCGAGCTGATGTTCATCACCACCGAGAACCACGCCCTGCAACTGGACGGCAACGATCCGCAGCCGCTGAAAATCCGCGTCGACGCCATTCGCTAATTGTCTTTCAAGGAAGCTGCCATGCTCCGCCCTACCCTTCGCTTCGCCGGCCTGTGCGCGGGCTTGATGATCTCTGCCAGCGCCCTGGCACTGTCGCTCAGCGACCTCTCGCAACAAGACGCCACCGGCGGCCTCAAGGACGCCCTGACCCAAGGCGCGCAAATTGCCGTCAAACAGCTCGGCACCCCGGGCGGCTTCAGCAACAACCCGGAAGTGAAAATCGAACTGCCGGGCAAACTCGGCAAAGTCGCCGGCAAGATGAAAGCCTTCGGCATGGGCGCCCAGGTCGACGAACTCGAAACCGCGATGAACAAAGCCGCAGAAAGCGCCGTGACCCAGGCCCAGCCGATCCTCGTCGACGCCGTGAAGAAAATGACCGTGGCCGACGCCAAGGGCATCCTCAGCGGCGGCACCGACTCGGCCACCCAATACCTGGACAAAACCAGCCGCGAACAAATCCGCGCCAAGTTCCTGCCCATCGTCAAACAAGCCACCGACAAAGTCGGCGTAGCACAAAAGTACAACACCTTCGCCGGCCAGGCCGCGACCCTGGGCGTAGTAGATGCGAAAAGCGCCAACGTCGAAAACTACGTCACCGAACAAGCCCTGAACGGCCTGTTCGAAATGATCGGCAAACAGGAAGAAACCATCCGCAAGAATCCCGCCGCTGCAGCGACGGGTCTGGCGAAGAAAGTGTTCGGCACCTTGTAATTTTTGCCGCGGCACGAAAAAGCCCGCTGAACCTGTGAAGGTCAGCGGGCTTTTTATTGTGGGTCAGCCTTGCGGATCGACTTGATCGGGGACGCGGTTAACCGAGAGCTCAGCGAGCGATTTTTAAATAGACCAAAGAGGTTGGGTGGCTGGGCGGGCCTCTTCGCGAGCAAGCCCGCTCCCACAGTTGGATTGGGTGCAGGCAGTTGGAGATTGGTCGGCTCATAGGCCGCCATCGCTGGCAAGCCAGCTCCCACATTTTGGATTGGGTGCAGGTAGTTGGAGATTGGTCGGCTCATAGGCCGCTATCGCGAGCAGGCTCACTCCTACAGTTGGATTGGGGGCGGTCAGTTGGGGATTGGTCGGCTGTCAGGCCGCCATCGCGAGCAGGCTCACTCCTACAGAAAAGCAAAAGTCGACCACATGCTTTTCACCACTCAACAGGATGAGCGCAAGCTCGGCTGCAGCTCTTGATCTTGCCGTGCCGGCCCCTTCGGCAGGCTGAGTGGAGGGGTTTATACGGGGGTGGGAGCGCAGCGACCGTTCGACGAAGTCGAACACATCGAGAGGAGGTGCAGCGAAGCAAACCGGAGGCGATGCCCCCGGATGAACCCCGCAACGAAGGAACCCGAGCCCAAGCGAGGGCCGTACGCCGGGGCCCAGCGTTTTGGTTACTTTTGGGCGTCTGCAAAAGTGACTCGCCGTAAGGGCGAAACCGCCAGCCGCCACACCCCAAAAAACGGATAACCCCCCAAAACCCCAGGAACCTGGTCGGCCCAAAGGCCGCCACGTCCAAAACCATCAAGCGTCGCGACGCACCCGGAACCAAGCCGCATACAAAGCAGGCAAAAACAAAAGCGTCAAAGCCGTAGCCACAATCAACCCCCCCATAATCGCCACCGCCATAGGCCCAAAAAACACACTCCGCGACAAAGGAATCATCGCCAGCACCGCCGCCAAAGCCGTCAAAACGATCGGCCGAAACCGCCGCACCGTCGCCTCGATAATCGCCTGCCAAGGATTAAGACCAGAGGCAATATCCTGCTCGATCTGATCCACCAGAATCACCGAGTTACGCATGATCATCCCCGACAGCGCGATCGTCCCCAGCATCGCCACAAACCCGAACGGCTGGCGGAACACCATCAGAAACAACACCACCCCGATCAACCCCAGCGGCGCCGTCAGAAACACCATCGCCGTGCGCGAAAAACTGCGCAGTTGCACCATCAGCAACGTCAGCACCACCACAATGAACATCGGCACCCCGGCATTCACCGACTTCTGCCCCCGCTCCGAGTCCTCCACCGTACCGCCAACATCCAGCAGATACCCGTCAGGCAATTCGGCGCGAATCGGATCCAGCGTCGGCTGAATCTGCTGCACCAGCGTCGCCGGCTGCTCCTTGCCGTAAATGTCCGCGCGCACCGTCACCGTTGGCAACCGATTGCGATGCCAGATGACGCCTTCCTCAAACCCATATTCCAGCGTGGCAATCTGCGACAACGCCACACTGCGACCGTTATCCGTCGGCACCGCCAGGCTCGGCAGCAACGACAACTCGGTGCGCTCATGCACGGTGCCGCGCAGCAGAATCTCGATCAGTTCGTTGTCCTCGCGGTACTGACTGACACTCGAACCCGTCAGCGAACTCTGGAGGAATTTCGCCAGATTGGCCGTGCTCACACCGAGCGCCCGGGCACGGTCCTGATCGATGTTCAGGTACACCACCTTGCTCGGTTCTTCCCAATCCAGGTGCACGTTGACCACGTGCGGGTTCTCGCGCACCTTGGCCGCCACTTTGCGCGCCAAGGCGCGGACCTCTTCGATGTGTTCACCGGTGACGCGGAACTGCACCGGATAGCCAACCGGCGGGCCGTTTTCCAGACGCGTGACCCGCGAACGCAAGGCCGGGAATTGCTCGTTCAACGTGTCGATCAACCAGGTACGCAGGGTCTCGCGCTCCTCGATGTTTTTCGCCAACACCACAAACTGGGCGAAGCTCGCCGCCGGCAGTTGTTGATCCAGCGGCAGGTAGAACCGCGGCGAACCGGTGCCGACATACGCCACATAGTTGTCGATACCGGCGTGATCCTTGAGCATCGCCTCCAACCGTTTGACCTCGGCCGTGGTGTTGGCCAGCGACGCCCCTTCAGCCAGTTTCAGATCGACCATCAATTCGAGCCGGTTGGAGGCCGGGAAGAACTGCTGCGGGACGAAACGGAACAGCATCACCGACGCAATAAACAGCCCCACCGTCAGCACAATCACGGTTTTACGGTGCGCCACGCACCACTCCACCAGACGTCGGACCCGTTGATAGAACGGCGTGCCATACGGGTCGGCCTGACCGTCAGTCGTACCGTGTTTGGCCGCATGAATCTTCGCCAGATCCGGCAAGAGTTTTTCCCCCAGATACGGCACGAACATCACCGCCGCCACCCATGACGCGAGCAACGCGATGGTCACCACCTGGAAGATCGAACGGGTGTATTCGCCGGTGCCGGACTGCGCGGTGGCAATCGGCAGGAAGCCTGCAGCGGTGATCAGCGTGCCGGTGAGCATCGGGAACGCGGTACTGGTCCAGGCGTAACTGGCGGCCTTGATCCGGTCGAAGCCCTGCTCCATTTTGATCGCCATCATTTCCACAGCGATGATCGCGTCGTCCACCAGCAACCCCAGCGCCAGCACCAGCGCGCCGAGAGAGATTTTGTGCAGGCCGATGCCGAGGTAATACATGCAGGCGAACGTCATCGCCAGCACCAGCGGAATGGTCAGCGCGACCACCATGCCGGTGCGCACACCGAGGGAGAAGAAGCTCACCAGCAACACGATCGCCAGCGCCTCGACCAACACCTGGACGAATTCGCCGACACCGGTTTTCACCGCTGCCGGTTGGTCGGACACCTTGCGCAGCTGCATGCCGGCCGGGAGGTTCTTTTGCAGGCGCGAGAATTCGCCCTCCAGCGCTTTACCCAGTACCAGAATGTCGCCGCCGTCCTTCATCGCCACCGCAAGACCGATGGCGTCTTCGCCCATGAAACGCATGCGGGGCGCCGGTGGATCGTTGAAACCGCGACGCACGTCGGCGACATCGGAGATGCGGAACGTCCGATCACCGACCCGGATCGGGAAGTTCTTGATCTCGTCGACCGTCTGAAAATTCCCCGAGACCCGTAGCTGCACACGCTCGCTGCCGGTCTCGAAGAAGCCGGCGGTGGACACCGCGTTCTGTTCTTCCAGCGCCTGCTGTACCGCCGCCAGTGGCAAGCCAAGGGTGGCGAGTTTGACGTTGGACAGCTCGACCCAGATCTTCTCGTCCTGCAAACCGAGCAGATCGACCTTGCCGACATCCTTGACCCGTTGCAGTTGGATCTGGATGCGGTCGGCGTAATCCTTGAGCACCGCGTAGTCGAAACCGTCGCCGGTCAGCGCGTAGATATTGCCGAAGGTGGTGCCGAATTCATCGTTGAAAAAAGGCCCTTGAATCCCTGGCGGCAAGGTCTGGCGAATGTCGCTGACCTTCTTGCGCACCTGATACCAGAGGTCGGGAATGTCCACCGAATGCATGGAGTCGCGGGCAATAAAGGTGACCTGGGATTCACCCGGGCGGGAGAACGACACGATGCGTTCGTACTCGCCGGTTTCCATCAGTTTCTTTTCGATGCGTTCAGTGACCTGACGCGAGACTTCCTGCGCGGTCGCCCCCGGCCAACGGGTCTGGATGACCATGGCCTTGAAGGTGAACGGCGGGTCTTCGCTCTGGCCGAGTTTGGTGTAAGACAACGCGCCGACGATGGCCAGCAAAAGCATCAGGAACAGTACGATCTGGCGATTACGCAACGCCCATTCGGAAAGGTTGAAGCGCATCGGGACTTACTCCTTGTCCGCCAGATTGACCACTCGGTTGGAGCGATCCACAGGCCGCACCTGCTGACCTTCGAGCAATACGTGAACGCCGGCGGCAACTACCCAGTCGCTGGCGTTGAGGCCTTCGAGCACCGGCACGCTTTTCTCGCCGAACGGGCCGATGCGCACCGGGGTCTTTTTCAGGGTGTTGTTGGCGCTGACGACCCAGACGTAGGTCGCGCCGTTTTCCGCGGTGAGCGCCGAGAGCGGCACCGACAGCGGCACGGCATCCGCCGATTGCACAAACACCCGGGCGCTCTGCCCGAGTTCCGCCGGGACTTTGCCGCTGGTGAACGAGATGCGTGCAGCGAAGGTACGGGATTTCGGATCGGCTGCCGGCGACAGTTCACGAATCTGCCCGGCGAAGCGCTGGTTCTGCTGGGTCCACAGTTCAACGGTCACTGGCTGGCCGACTTTGAACCGTCCGAAGCTCTGCTCCGGCAGGCTGATCGACACTTCGCGCTCGCCATCAGTGGCGAGGGTGAACACGGTTTGCCCGGCGGCAACCACTTGCCCGACTTCCACCGAACGCTTGGCCACCACGCCGTCCTGCGGTGCGCGCAGCACGGCGTAACTGGCCTGGTTGGTCGAGACGTTGAATTCGGCTTTGATCTGCTTGAGACGGGCTTCGCCGGAGCGGTAGAGGTTTTCCGCATTGTCGTAGGCGGAACGGCTGACCATCTGCCGCTCCATCAGGGTCTTGTAGCGGTCACGCTCGGCGCGCACCAGATTCAGATTGGCTTCAGCGGCGGCGACCTGTGCGCGGGTGGCTTCGAGTTGCAGGCGCACATCCTGCGGATCGAGTTCAGCCAGTGGCTGATCGGCTTTGACCCGCTGACCTTCTTCGACCAGTCGTCGGCTGACTTTGCCGCCAATGCGGAACGCCAGATCGGGTTCGTAGCGCGCGCGCACTTCGCCCGGATAACTTTCCATCGCCTGCGCCGAAGGCTCTGGCTGCACCACCATGGCCGGTCGAACGCTGACTTGCGTCGCCTCTTCCTGACCGCACGCGGACAATAAAAAAGCCAGGCTGACTGGCACGGCAAAGCACAACGCATGGCGGAACATGGTGACGGACCTTTCGCTAATGGTGCTTGGAATATTTATACTGGCCGGTATGGTATTAATAGCAAACTCACCAGTCCAGTATTAAAAGCGAAGAATGTCGAACAATCTTTCAGCTCCAAACGGCCCGGGCCGTCCGAAGGACCCGGCCAAGCGCCGGGCGATCCTCGATGCGGCGAAAACCCTGTTTCTGAGTCACGGCTACGCCAACACCAGCATGGACGCGGTGGCCGCCGAGGCTGGCGTGTCAAAACTGACGGTTTACAGCCATTTCAACGACAAGGAGACGCTGTTCTCCTCCGCCGTGATGGCCAAATGCGAGGAGCAACTACCGCCGCTGTTCTTCGAATTGCCCGCCGGAATCCCCGTGGAAAAAGTGTTGCTGAACATTGCCCGGGGCTTTCATCAGCTGATTAACAGCGACGAGTCGGTGAATCTGCACCGCTTGATGATGGCGCTGGGTACGCAAGATCCGAAGCTGTCGCAGATTTTCTTCGAAGCCGGTCCCGAGCGCATGGTGCAAGGGATGGAGCGGCTGCTGAAACGCATCGACGAGACCGGCGCGCTGCGCATCGATCAGCCGCGTAATGCGGCCGAGCATTTCTTCTGCCTGATCAAGGGCGCGGGGAATTTTCGCTTGCTGTATTGCTGCGGTGAGCCGCTGAGCGAAGAAGCTTCAGAGAGTCACGTGCAGGAAGTGGTGGGGTTGTTCATGCGGGCGTATCGGCCCTGATTCTGCGGTGTTTTTGCGGACGCCTTCGCGAGCAAGCTCGCTCCCACATTGGATTGCATTTCAAATGTGGGAGCGAGCTTGCTCGCGAATGGACGCAACTCGGTCTTAAGGTTTTAACGCCTTCTTCGGGTAAATGTCATACCGACTGGATTTACCATCCAGCGCATGGCTCGGTTTCGGCCCCTCGATGCACGGCGCCTTGCGCGGGCGCTTGACCACCACCCGGTGTGTCGCCAGGGCCAGCGCCGCTTCGAGCAATGCCGGCGCATCCGGATCATCCCCGACCAGTGGCCGGAACAGGCGCATCTCTTTTTTCACCAGCGCGGTTTTCTCGCGGTGCGGGAACATCGGGTCGAGGTAGATCACCTGCGGCGGCTCGCCCTCCCAGTTGCGCATGACTTCGATGGAGTTGCCCTTGAGCAGCTTCATCCGCGCGACAATCGGCGCCACGTCGAAATCTTCCGCCGCCCGCGCCAGACCATCCTCCAGCAGCGCACCGATCAATGGCTGACGCTCGATCAGGCTCATCTCGCAACCCAGACTGGCCAGCACGAACGCATCCTTGCCCAGCCCCGCCGTGGCATCCAGCACCCGTGGGCGCACGCCTTGGGCGATGCCGACCGCCTTGGCGATCATCTGCCCGCTGCCGCCACCGTACAGACGCCGATGCGCCGCGCCACCCTCGACGAAGTCCACCCGCACCGGCCCCGGTGCATCCGGGCCGAGCTGTTGCAGCTGCAAACCCTGCTCGCCGACCTGCAAGGCAAACTCGCCGTCGGCCACCTGCAGCGGCAGGCCCAGCCGCTCGGCCCACTGCTCGGCCTGCGCTTCAAACGTCGGGGCAAGGGCCTGGACATGGATGCGGCAGGCCGCGGGTTGCTCAATCATGAAAACACGCTCAAAAAAGTTAAGGATCGGCAAAAAGTGGCCGATAAACCAATCAACGCGCATTTTGCCAGAGCTGAGCGTCAACCGAAAAAAATGTCAGGCATTCTTCCCACATCGATTGGCTACATTTCGCCCAAGGGCGACTTCAGCCGTCAT
This sequence comes from Pseudomonas sp. MWU12-2020, assembly GCF_023100605.1. NCBI lineage: Bacteria > Pseudomonadati > Pseudomonadota > Gammaproteobacteria > Pseudomonadales > Pseudomonadaceae > Pseudomonas > Pseudomonas sp. MWU12-2020. The sequence continues at coordinate 79,441 of NZ_JALMEX010000010.1, read as the reverse complement.
AACACTCAAGCATTGGGCGGCGTCAGTCACCTGTGGCAGGATTTCTTTGCCCAGGCCCTGGCCGAACAGACGAGTGATGTGGTGCCGGCCTGTGGCACCTTTCCACCGGTTGACCTGAACAGCCCGGAAGAACCGACCCTGGGCAGCGAGCTGCACGCGCACATCGTCGAGCAGCGTCAGTGCGACGTGGTCGACACCGAAGTGCGTCCGCCGGAGCCGCTGTTCCTGCCGATCGCCGAGTTCGAAACCGATCTGCTGGACAAGCCGTTCCCACCGTTCCCGCCAGAAGAACTCAAGGCTCAGCAAGAGCAGCAGGATTTCGACAGCAGTTGGGTCCGGCCGATCGTGATCAACAACGGTCAGCCTGTGCCAGAGCCTGGCCCGGCGCCGCAGAAAAAGCCGCTGTACCTGCCGATTGCCGAATTCGATCTCGATCTGCTGCAAAAACCTTATCCGCCGTTCCCGCCGGAAGAAATTGCCGAGCAACAGAAGGCACTGGACTTCGATAACGGCTGGGCGCGCCCGATCGTGTTGCAGAACCTGCGCCTCGCCGCCTGACACCTCAGCGACACACGCTCCAGCGCCCGACATCGACATGGAAGTGATTGCGATGGGCAGCGTTGTAATCCGGACTCAACACCACACTGAACGCCTCGCAGGCGCCGTCGCGCACCTGCCGCAGAAACTGCGCGTCCTGATTCTGCTTCGGCCAGTCCTTGAACACGCTGATAGTGCGCCCGTCCGCCAGACGAAAACCGGCAATGTCCAGCGCATCGGCACTGGCATGCCGGCTGAGCGCCCCGCTCTCGCGGTTATAGATATTGCGACAGGCAAAGCTGCCGAGGTGATCAAGCCGCGCCACCCTCTGCCCGTAAACAGATTGCGCGGCGGGTTGCAGGGTATGCCGCTCAAACATCGCGTAAGCCACCGCCAGCGGGCAACTGGCGAGGAAGCTGCTGCTCAGCGCCACCTCGCCGCCCTGCACGCGCACGGCGTCAATCAAAGGACACTTGGCGTCAGGGCTGTCGGCTTGCGCTGTGACGCGCAGACCCGAGCTGCTCAGCACTTGTGCGCATAACTCGGGATTGCCGCGCAGGCGCATCAGTTTGAAACCGGTCAGCCAGTTCGGCGCGGCCTTCACGTCCAGCGGCGCCCACGGATTCCACTCGGCCGGTACGTCGAGCCAGCCACGCCAGACGCTGACCACGGCGCCAGCAATCATCAACAGTACCGACAGCGCGATCCAGCGACCCATGCTCAGCCTTTGAAAAACTGATTGGCCTTGGCGTACGGCATCGATTGCGACGTGAAGCCGAACGTGCCGTGCTGCTGGATTTCTTCTGCCGCGCGGAAGAACTCACCGAACGCCGCCAAGGCCAATGCCGAACCGGTACTGATGCGCCGCACGCCCATTTCTTCGAGCTCCTTCACGGTCAGTTTCAAACCGCCGGACATCAACACATTGACCGGTTTCGGCGCCACTGCACGCACCACCGCCAGCACCTCTTCGGCGTTACGCAAACCCGGCGCGTACAGCACGTCGGCGCCGGCCTCGGCGAAGGCTTGCAGGCGGCGAATGGTGTCGTGGATATCGGGATTGCCGTGCAGGTAGTTTTCCGCGCGAGCGGTCAGGGTGAAAGGAAATGGCAGTGTGCGCACGGCGGCGACGGCGGCTTCGATACGTGCCACGGCATGTTCAAAGCAGTAGATCGGTGCGTCGGCACGGCCCGTGGCGTCCTCGATCGAACCGCCCACCGCGCCGGCCTCGGCGGCACGCAGCAAGCTTTTGGCGCACTCGGCCGGGTCATCGGCGAAACCGTTTTCCAGGTCCACCGCCACCGGCAGATCGGTGGCCGCGACAATTGCCCGGACGTTGGCCAGAGTGTCATCAAGACTCAAGGCGCCGTCGGCCTTGCCTTGGGAAAATGCGTAACCGGCACTGGTGGTCGCCAACGCCTGATAGCCCAGACTGGCGAGCATCTTCGCCGAGCCGGCATCCCACGGGTTGGGAATCACGAAAATCCCCGGACGCTCGTGCAGGGCCTTGAAGGCCTGGGCTTTGCGGGCTTGTTCTTGAAGGGCGTGGGCGTCCATCGGCAGGCTCCTGAGCAGGGAAAATCCGCCTCAGAGCAAGCCGAGTTGCTCGGCGGCGGGTTCTCTGTATAGCTCAGGCAGGGATGGCAGGCCAGGCAAACGTTGCATCAATTGTGCGTGAAAACGTTGCGCCAGCTTCGCCGCCATGACGTTGTCGGCGGTGTGCAGGAAGATATAGGGCGTGCGGCCCTCTTCGATCCACTCGGCAATTTTCGCCACCCATGGCACCAGGAACGGGTCGTTAGCCTCAAGCTCGGGGTGGCCGATGAAGCGCACCTGCGGGAACTGGGTGAACGCCGCCGGACGGGTCGGTACCCGGGGCTTTTTAGATTGCGCGTGGATCACCGAAGACTCTGTCGACAGGCAACTGAACAGCGCCCGTGGATCGAGACAGATGCGTTCTACGCCACGGTCGAGCAGCAAGCGATTGAGCAGGCGTTCGCTCTCACCCTTGGCGAAGAACTGCTCGTGACGCACTTCTACCGCCAGCGGCCGGTCCAGCGCGTCGATGAACGCGGTCAGCTCCGGCAGCCGATGCGGGGTGAAGCTTTTCGACAGTTGCAGCCACAGCGGCGAAACACGTTCGCCGAGCGGGCTGAGCAGGTTGACGAAAGTTTCGGCGGCAGTCAGTTGATCGCGCAGGTCACCGCTGTGGCTGATGTCGCCGGGAAACTTGGCGGTGAAGCGAAAGTGTTCGGGCATGGTCTCGGCCCAGCGCTGCACGGTGGCCGGCGACGGGCTGGCGTAGAAGGTCGTGTTGCCTTCGACGGCGTTGAACACTTGCGAATAGAGACTGAGGAAATCGGAGGTCTTGGCGTCTTCGGGATACAGATACTCGCGCCAGGCGTTTTCACTCCAGGACGGACAACCGAGGTAGTAAGGCAGATCCATCAGATGTACAGGTCGAGGCCCAGCACATCCGCATCCCAATCGACAAAACCGGCGGTGCTCAGGTAGCTGGCGAGGGCCATCGCTACGCTTTTGCTCATGGCGCGGTGATAAATCATGTCTTGCTGACGGGCAGGCAGATTGGCAAGGCGTTGCGCGGAGGCTTTGGCAGCGCGGGCGGCCAGTTGCTCTTCAGTCGGGAATTCCAGCTCGCCGTCGATATCGTCGACGGATTCATCCAGCGCCACATTACCTTTGCGAGGCTTGCGCTTGATGGGGTAGGACTGAGAGGAGAGGCCGTCTATACGCATAAATTCATGCTCGGTATCAATGATGGCAATTTAGCGGCACTTGACCGACTTAGCAAACTGCCGAGTGATAACTAGAACACATAAAGCGTAAAAGGTTTAAAGCGCGGGGTTGGAAACTGACGATTGGCAGTGACTTTAAGTGAACACCTAACTCGTGGGAGCGGGCTTGCTCGCGAAAGCGGTGTGTCAGGCACCTGGATAGAGACTGACATGGCCTCTTCGCGAGCAAGCCCGCTCCCACAGGTTTTGTGGTGAATCAGCGAGCCTTCGGGGTGGCGACTTTGTCGCGCAGATAAACCGGTTGCGCATCATCGGCAGGGATCGACTCACCGCGTTCCCAGGCAAACCGCGCCAGGGTCAGCAGGTCTTCAGCGTGAGGCAGCATGCCGGCGTCCTGACCGGACAGACTGACCGCGATCCGCTCACCATAGCCCCAACCGGTACCGGCACCGAACCACTCACCGCTGGCATCGGCCGGCAATGCCGCGACTTCCGGCGGCAGTACCGCTTCGACACCGACCAGACGCATCTCGCCCGCCGTTTCGCGGTAGCAGCCCCAATACACTTCATCCATCCGCGCATCGATGGCCGCTGCGACCTGGCTCACGCCGTGTTCGCGATACGCACGCTGCGCCAGTACAGCGAGGTTGGATACCGGCAGCACCGGACGATCCAGCGCGAACGCCAGCCCCTGCACCACGCCGATGGCAATCCGCACACCGGTAAACGCACCCGGCCCGCGACCGAACGCGATCGCATCCACCGCTTGCAGCGTGGTGCCGGCATCGGCCAGCAGTTGCTGGATCATCGGCAGCAGTTTCTGCGCGTGCAAACGCGGGATCACCTCGTAATGGCTCGTGACCTTGCCGTCATGCAGCAAGGCAACGGAGCAAGCTTCGGTCGCGGTGTCCAGGGCCAGCAAGGTGCTCATCGATGTATCCAAAACAGGTGGTGGAAAAAGTGCGTCAGTATAAACAACTACGGCCCGCAAGCGGGCCGAGGATGATGCAGCCAATCAGCTTTTTCAGCTCAGCGCTTCGAGCACCTTGGCGGTGATCGCTTCCACCGAACCAACGCCCGGGATGTGGCTGTACTTCGGCTTGCCGTTGGCAGCGGAGAGCTTCTGGTAGAAGTCCACCAGCGGCTTGGTCTGCGAATGGTAGACCGACAGGCGATGACGCACGGTTTCTTCGGTGTCGTCCTTGCGCTGCACCAGATCGTCGCCGGTAACGTCGTCTTTGCCAGCCACTTTCGGCGGGTTGTAGACGATGTGGTAAACGCGGCCGCTGGCCTCGTGAACGCGACGACCGGCGATACGCTGAACGATTTCTTCGTCCTCAACAGCGATTTCAACCACGGCGTCCAGCTCGACACCGGCGGTTACCAGTGCTTCGGCCTGTGGAATGGTGCGCGGGAAACCGTCGAACAGAAAGCCGTTGGCGCAGTCTGGTTGAGCGATGCGATCCTGCACCAGCGCGATGATCAGGTCATCCGACACCAGACCGCCGGCATCCATGATGCTCTTGGCTTGAACGCCCAGCGGAGTGCCGGCCTTGACCGCAGCACGCAGCATGTCGCCGGTGGAGATTTGCGGAATGCCGAATTTCTCGGTGATGAACTTAGCCTGAGTACCTTTACCGGCCCCGGGAGCTCCCAGCAGAATGACGCGCATCGATGTGCTCCTCAATTTTTTATATAGAAAACAACAGGATTCGCCTCTTGGGGCGGATCTTAAAAATATGGGTCGTGGCCGCACAAACGGCCAAAGGCTGATCAAGATACACAGCAGGCTGCGCCCACACAAGACGCCAAAAGTCGGAGAAACCGCCGCCTGCCGCGACCTTGCGACCCGGTGAGCCAAGTCGCAACCCCATCACTAACTGTCGCCTGCCCGCACTTGCTCGCCGTATACAAAGCGACACCCGGCCTGTGCACCGGGCGCCTGACACGACAGCAAAAACCTTAGCCGGTATTACGCAAACCGGCGGCGATCCCCGCCACAGACACCAGCAGCGCCTGTTCCACCGGGCTGCCCTGCTCGACATTCTGTTGCCGCGAACGGGCCAACAGTTCGGCCTGCAATAGATGTAGCGGATCGAGATAGGTGTTGCGCAGACGGATGAATTCCAGGGTGTCCGGGCTATGTGCCAGCAGCTGCGACTGGCCGTTCAGGCCGAGTACCACCGCGCACGCCTGCGACAATAGGTCGCGTAACTGCGCGCCCAACGGCAGCAAGTCCGGCTCGACCAGACGCTGATCGTACGACAGCGCGATGTCGGCGTCGGCCTTGGCCAGAACCATTTCCAGCATGTCGATACGGGTGCGGAAGAACGGCCACTGTTCGCGCATCTGCCCGAGCAGTTCGCCCTCGCCACGCGCCAGCGCCTTGCTCAACGCGGTTTCCCAGCCGAGCCAGGCCGGCAGCATCAGACGGGTCTGGGTCCAGCCGAAAATCCACGGAATCGCCCGCAGACTTTCGATGCCGCCGGCACGGCGCTTGGCTGGGCGGCTGCCGAGGGGCAGACGTCCCAACTCCTGCTCCGGCGTCGATTGGCGGAAATACTCGACGAACTGCGGATTTTCCCGCACCACGGCGCGATACGCGGCGACGCCGTCGGCGGCCAGTTCATCCATCAGATGGCGCCATTCGGGCGTCGGTGGCGGGGGTGGCAACAACGTCGCTTCCAGCACGGCAGCCAGATACAGATTGAGGTTCTGCTCGGCGATGTCCGGCAGGCCGAATTTGAATCGAATCATTTCGCCCTGCTCGGTGGTGCGGAAGCGCCCCGCCACCGACCCCGGCGGCTGCGACAGGATCGCCGCGTGCGCCGGACCACCGCCACGGCCCACGGTGCCACCGCGACCATGGAACAACAGCAGTTCGACTTGCTGCTCGCGGCAGATCTCCACCAGCCGCTCCTGGGCGCGATATTGCGCCCAGGCCGCAGCGGTGGTGCCAGCATCCTTGGCCGAGTCGGAATAACCGATCATCACTTCCTGCGGGCCTTGCAGCCTGGCGCGGTAGCCCGGCAGCAGCAACAGACGCTCCATCACCGGCCCGGCGTTGTCGAGGTCGGCGAGGGTTTCGAACAGCGGCACCACGCGCATCGGCCGCAGCACACCGGACTCTTTGAGCAGCAGTTGCACCGCCAGCACGTCGGAGGCGGCGCCTGCCATCGAGATCACGTAGGAACCCAGCGATGCACTCGGTGCGGCAGCGATTTCCTTGCAGGTGGCGAGCACTTCAGCGGTGTCGGCGGACGGTTTGAAATGCGCCGGGAGCAGTGGCCGACGATTGCTCAATTCGCGGGTGAGGAAGCTGATGCGCTGTTCTTCGTCCCAGTCTTCGTAGCGACCGAGGCCGAGGTAGTCGGTGATTTCAGTCATCGCCGAACTGTGTCGCGTCGAATCCTGACGCACATCGAGGCGCACCAGGAACAGGCCAAAGGTCACCGCCCGGCGCAGGCAATCGAGCAACGGCCCGTCGGCGATCACGCCCATGCCGCATTCGTGCAACGAGTTGAAACACAGTTCCAGCGGATCGAGCAGATCGCGATTGTTGTGCAACACGTCAGCCGGTGCCGGCGTGTTGGCCGTCAGCGACGCCTGTGCCCAGTTGCGCGTGGCGCGCAGGCGTTCGCGCAATTGCTTGAGCACCGCACGGTAAGGTTCGGCGCTGTCGCCGGCCTTGGCCTTGAGCGCGTCGCTGGCCTGCTGCATCGACAGTTCAGCAGCGAGGTGATCGACATCGCGCAGGTACAGATCGGCAGCCATCCAGCGCGCCAGCAACAGCACCTCGCGGGTCACCGCTGCCGTGACGTTCGGGTTGCCGTCACGGTCGCCGCCCATCCACGAAGCAAAGCGGATCGGCGCCGCCTCCAGTGGCAAACGCAGGCCGGTGGCAGCAAACAACGCCTGATCGGCCTTGCGCATGTGGTTGGGAATCGCCTGCCACAGCGAGTGTTCGATCACCGCAAAACCCCATTTGGCCTCGTCGACCGGGGTCGGCCGGGTGCGGCGGATTTCTTCGGTGTGCCAGGCTTCGGCGATCAGCCGTTGCAGGGTGTTCTGGATCTGCTCGCGCTCGGCGCTGGTCAGGTCGCGATGATCCTGAGCGGCCAGTTGTCCGGCAATCGCATCGTATTTCTGGATCAACGTGCGCCGTGCCACTTCAGTGGGGTGTGCGGTCAGCACCAGTTCGATTTCCAGGCGCGCCAGTTGCCGGGCCAGGGATTCGGCGCTGTGGCCTTCGTTGCGCAGGCGGGCGAGCAGTTCCGGGAGCACGCGGGATTCGAACGGCGCCGGCTGCGACTCTTCGCGACGATGAATCAATTGATACTGCTCGGCGATGTTCGCCAGGTTGAGAAACTGGTTGAACGCCCGCGCCACCGGCAGCAGTTCGTCTTCGCTCAACTGATTGAGGCTGGCGCTGAGTTCGGCGTCCATCGAGCCACGCCGGTCGGCCTTGGCGCCCTTGCGGATCTGCTCGATCTTGTCGAGAAATTCCTCGCCGTACTGGTCGCGGATGGTATTGCCCAACAGCTCACCCAACAGGTGAACGTCCTCGCGCAAGCGTGCATCAATATCGGTCATCAGCAGTTCTCCAGCGATAATCGGGACGGCTCAGAAACGAATGCTTTGCCCAGAGAGTGCCGCTCTACGGCGCTTCTTACAAGCAGACGACGAAGGGACTTTAAACCTTGGGGCTTAGAGCTAGTCTCAATAGCAAGCCGTACAACGGCTTGCCGCCGGCCCCGCCGGACACTCACCCAGGCCTGCCACGAGCAGGCACGAAATGAGGTCATCATGAAAATTCGTGAACTCGCCCAGCATTGGGAAGAAAACGCCAAGGGTCGCCTGACCGACACCGGCTACACGATTCATCTGGACGTCGAGGCCGCTGCGCGGCTGGCGGCGATTGCCGAGATGTACCCCAAACGCCACCCGGAAGAACTGCTCGGCGAACTGATCGGCGCCGCGCTCGAAGAATTCGAGGCGAGCCTGCCGTATGTGAAAGGTTCGACCGTGGTCGCCACCGATGAGGAAGGTGATCCGCTGTATGAAGACGTCGGGCCGACACCGCGGTTTCTGGCGCTGTCGCGGCGGCATTTGCAGGATTTATCCGCCGCTGCCGGCAAGCAAAAACACTGACACAACAAAGATCAAACTGTGGGAGCGAGCTTGCTCGCGAATGCGGTATTTCAGCCGACATTGATAGCGACTGATTCACCGCATTCGCGAGCAAGCTCGCTCCCACATTGATCGTGTTCAATTTCAAAAATCGTATATTTTTTACTCGCGCGTACCTCTCCCCGCCTCCAAAGTTCCCGGTTTAGAGCCTTGTCCGTTTGGTCAAAAAAAAATTTGGCGATAGGCCATCTTTTCTGAACTTTTGAAAAACGCCTCCGGTCGGAAGCTGTAACCACGCCTGGAACGAGCGTTTCAAAAACTCGCTTTACACGACGCTCGCGGCTCCTCGACCAGGATGGATTTTCAGTTTTATCAGGAGTTAAACAATGGAGTTGAAGACCATGAAGACCCAAACCTCGTTCTCCCACCTGCGCGGTCTGAAACTGGCTGCTCTGGCTATCGGTACCAGCTTCGTTCTGGCCGGTTGCGCCGGTAACCCACCGACCGAGCAGTACGCCGTGACCCAATCGGCGGTCAACAGCGCCGTCAGCGCCGGTGGTACCGAGTTTGCTGCGGTGGAAATGAAGCAGGCGCAGGACAAGCTGAAACAAGCCGAAATCGCCATGCACGACAAGAAGTATGAACAGGCTCGCACCCTCGCCGAACAGGCCGAATGGGATGCGCGTGTAGCAGAACGCAAGGCTCAGGCCGCCAAGGCCGAACAGGCTCTGAAGGATTCCCAGAAAGGTGTTCAGGAACTGCGTCAGGAAAGTCAGCGCACCGTGCAGTAAGCGCGCATCCCGAATCGCAAAGCTGAAACTTTTATCGATAGAAAGGACGACAAATTATGCGTAAGCAACTGATGATCCCCGCTCTTCTGGCCGCAAGCGTTGCCCTGGCTGCCTGCTCCACTCCGCCTAACCCGAACCTGGAACAGGCGCGCACCAACTACGCCGGCCTGCAGGCCAACCCACAGGCCAGCAAAGTCGCTGCCCTGGAAACCAAGGACGCCAGCGATTACCTGGACAAGGCCGACAAGGCTTATCTGGACAAGCAAGACGCTGCCAAGGTTGACCAACTGGCCTACCTGACCAACCAGCGCGTGGAAGTGGCCAAGCAGACCATCGCCCTGCGCACAGCTGAAAACAACCTGAAGAACGCTGCCGCGCAACGTGCCCAGGCCCGTCTGGACGCTCGCGATCAGCAGATCAAACAGCTGCAGAACAGCCTGAACGCCAAGCAGACTGATCGCGGTACCCTGGTGACCTTCGGTGACGTGCTGTTCGCCACCAACAAGGCTGACCTGAAATCCAGCGGTCTGGTGAACATCAACAAACTGGCGCAATTCCTCCAGGAAAACCCTGATCGCAAAGTGATCGTCGAAGGCTACACCGACAGCACCGGCGCGGCGTCTTACAACCAGTCGCTGTCCGAGCGTCGTGCGACCTCGGTTCAAGTCGCACTGATCAAGATGGGCGTAGATCCTTCGCGCATCGTGGTTCAGGGTTATGGCAAGGAATACCCGGTTGCCGACAACGGCAGCGTCTCGGGCCGTGCGATGAACCGTCGTGTGGAAGTGACCATTTCCAACGACAACCAGCCAGTGCTGCCACGTTCGGCCGTCAGCTCGAACTAAGCGTCACTCAGTAACGCAAAAGCCCCGCCTGAGTGATCAGGCGGGGCTTTTTTTGGCCATACATATTCCCCTGTGGGAGCGGGCTTGCTCGCGAAAGCGGTGGATCAGTCGGAATATAGAGTGACTGACACACCGCTTTCGCGAGCAAGCCCGCTCCCACAGTTTTGATCGGGTTATTGCTCGAGTTTCTGCGGGGTTTCCTGCCCCATGCAACGCACGGCTTTCTTCTGCGCATTGATCAGCACACCGGTCAGGCCTTTCTGCTCGGTATCAAACAGCACCAGCACGCCATCGATGCACTGCGCCACTTGCGGCGCCGGGTCCAGCGAGATTTTGTAGTCTTCACCCGGCACGGTCTTGAGCATGGTGAATTCGTTGAGCAGCAGCGCATCCTCGGGTTTGGCGAAGTGCAGGTAGCCGTAGTACCACAGCGCCCCAACCGTGCCGAGGATGCTGCAGATACCGGTGATGATCAGCGGGATGGCGTTACGTTCTTCAGTCATTGCGGACTCTCATTTTCAGAATTCGGGGGTTGCGGGTAGTTCGGGATCTCGCCGAGGCGGCGCAGGCCGTTGAAATGCTCGGGGTCTTCCAGATAACGCAGCATCACCTGGCGCCAGACCGGGTCGCCGAAGGTCTGCACGTGGCCGCCGCGGGTCAGTTGCAGCACACGCGGTGGCGGCGCTGCCTGATACAGGCGGATGGCGTTGGACATTGGCACCAGTGGGTCGTCGATGCTGTGAAAGATCAGTTTCGGCACGCCCGTGAGCTGCGGCATCGAGTGGATGGCGCTGTCGCCGTCCGGCACCAGCCACGACAGCGGCACCTGAAACGGCCAGGTCAGCCATGAGGTGCTGAGGGCGTACTGGCCGACGCTGCGGTAACTGGCGGGCACACCATCGAGCACGAAAGCCTTGAGCTGTTTTTGCCGCTCGGGGTGCTGCGCCAGCCAATGCACAGCCATCGAGCCGCCGAGGCTCTGACCGAGCAGGATCAGCGGCTTGCCTTTGACCTCGGGCGCCTGATCCAGCCAGGCGAACGCGGCGTCGATGTCCTGATAGATCGCCGGCAGGCTCGGTTCACCCTCCGACAAGCCATACCCGCGATAGTCCACCAGCAGCACCTGATAGCCGTTTTTCGGCAACCACCAACTGCCGCCGAGGTGCATCGGCAGATTGCCGCCATTGCCGTGCAGGTGCAAAACCGTGCCCTTGACCTCGACCCCGGGTTTGGCCGGCAGCCACCAGGCGTTGAGCTTGAGGCCGTCAGCCGTAGTCAGCGTGACGGTACGGTATTCGAGCTTGGCTTTTTCCGGGGTGAAGATCTGACCCGGCTCAGGGTAGAACAACAGCGAACTGCAACCGCCGAGGGTCAGGAGCAGGCAAAGAATGCCGAGGATTCTCATCCGGTGAAACCTCGCAGAAATTGAGAGCTAAACACAAATCAAAAATTGTGGGAGCGGGCTTGCTCGCGAAAGCGGTGCATCAGCCAACATTAATGTTGAATGTGAAATCGCATTCGCGAGCAAGCCCGCTCCCACAGGGGAATTTTTCTTCGTCGTTCAGAGGATATTCGAATAATCCGCCTCGATCCGGTCCAGGCTCAAGTGATTAAGGAAGTTGGAGAAGCACATCCACGCCGACAGCGCGTTCATGTCGCGAAACTGTTCCGGCAAATACTTGGGCGGCACCACCAGACCTTCATCGACCAACTGACGCAGGGTACGCATGTCTTCCAGGGTGGTCTTGCCGCAGAACAGCAGCGGCACTTGCTCAAGCTTGCCTTTACGCACGGCCAACTGAATGTAGTTGTAAACCATGATAAAGCCCTTGAGATAGGACAAGTCTTTGGTGAATGGCAGGCCGGTCGGCGTCGAGCCACGGAACACCCGGCTGGCGTTGCCGTAGCTTTCGGCCATTTCAAAACCCTGCTCACGGAAAAACTCGAACACCTGCAAGAAGTCCGCGCCCTCCTCGACCATGTGAATCGCGCGGGTACGGTTGGTCAGCTTGCGCAGGCGACTCGGGTAGGAGGCGAAGGTGATGATTTCCATCAGGATCGCCAGGCCTTCCTGGGTCACCGTCGACGAGGGCGGGCCCTTGGACAGGAAGGTGCAGATCGGCTGGTTCAGACCGTTGAGGGTGGTGCCGACATGCACCAGGCCTTCGTGGACTTCCAGTGCGCGCACGTCGCGGTCGTTGAACAGCGCGTCGGTGCGGATCTTGATGTAGTCGGCGCCCGCCGCCGCGTCAGCGACAATCCCGTCGGACTCGAACACGCGGATGGTTTCCTCGGCCTCGCCAAACACCTTGTTCAACCGGGTTTGCAGCAGATGCACGGCATCCTTGGCGGTGAGGATCTTCGGTTCGTCCTTCAGGTCGCCACGGCCATCAATGTTGTTCAGGTAGTCGGACATCATCAGGCCGAGGTCGGCCAGGGTCGGGTCGCCGGCGTGGAACGCATCGGAGGCGGCGCCGTAGAGTTCCTGGGAGATCAGGCCGAAATCCTCGGTGCCGCGCGCTTCGAGCATGCGCACCACCATGCGGTATTCCTTGCACATGCGCCGCATGATCTGCCCGACCGGGTTGAACTGGCCGAGCTGGCGGGTGATGTCGCGCTCGATGTTCTGGAATTCCAGTTTGACCTTGCTCGAATCGAAGGACAGCGGCCGATTGAGGTAGTAGTCGCGATCCACCGCCGGCATTTCCTTGCCCTTGGCCTTGAGAAAGCCCTTGCGGATGTTCTCGTCCCACTTCACCGCGTCGAGCACGCGGATCGGCGTCTGCGCCAGCACAATGCGATCGGACAGCGTGCGTATCGTCTGCTGGTAATCGTCCACCCGAAACTCCTGTAGAAAACTGAATTATTTGGCGCGGGCCTGGCGCTGATAGCGTGCGGCTTCGACGAATGCATCGGAATTGGCCGGATCGTCGAGGTAAGCAAAGACCTTGTCGAGACTGCTGTCGACCTGCACGCCGTCACCATCGTCGGTCGGGAATGGCTGACCGTCGAGGGTTTTCTGTTTGATCGCCTGATTGATCTGTTCGAGGTCGAGGCTGTACACCACCAGCTCGTGTTTGTCGGTGAGTTCGAAACCGGCGATGGTGTATTGACCACCGTAACGCGCCGGCACTTTCGCCGACAGATACCAGCGACTGCCATGGTGCGATACGGTGAACGGGTACGCCTCGCGCTCGTGGGGTCTGGCCTTGAACCAGGTGATAGCCTGATAGCGATCAGTGCCGACGCGGGTCAGCTCAAGGTTCATCGGCTCGCCCCAGGCATTGGTGCTCGACCATGTGCCCAGCAACCCCTTGGGCGCCGGGGCACTGGCAGGCAGCGGATCCTTGAAGGTCACCAGACAGCCACTGAGCAGCAGGAACGACAAGGCGATCAGCACGCCACGCCAGGCTTTCATTCAACACTCCCTATGAACACGCGTCGCCCTGATGATCCGGCTCAGTCCCCTTGTGGGAGCGAGCTTGCTCGCGAAGGCGGTGGGTCAGTCAACTGAAGCGTTGAATGTGATACCGCATTCGCGAGCAAGCCCGCTCCCACAGGGGATTTCCATCAGCTGTCAGACCGAGGCGAGGACCAGATGCATATACCGCGTCAGAATCCCGAGCATGTCCTGTTCGGCCAAAGGCTCTGCGTCGTTGAGCAGGCCCTGATATTCCATCCGTCCGATAATCGCCGTCAACACCTTGGCATCTTGCTGCGGTTCACGCGAGCCCAATACCTGAAACAACTGGCAGGTGCCCTGCAGCAGAATCTGCTGATGGGAGCGCACCAGATCCGCCAGACGCGGGTTGAGCAGCGCTTCCTGGCGGAACGCCTGCTCGGCCATCAGGTGTTCGCGGCGATTGACCAGTTGCCGGTGCACATAGTCGGCCATCAGCCGCGCGATGTCGTCCGCCAGTTGCGAGCGCGACTCGGGGCTGCCGTCACCACTGACGACCATCTCGCGCAGCAGGCCTTCGTTGTTGATCCACAGCTTGGCCATGTAGGCCGCGCTGCGTTCGACGTATTGGGCGAAAGTATCGGTGAGCAGGTCATCGATATCCTTGAAGTAATAAGTAGTGGCCGACAGTGGCACACCGGCCTCGGCCGCCACCGCACGGTGGCGCACGGCGCGCACGCCGTCACGCACGACAATGCGCATCGCCGCGTCGAGAATGTCCTGTCGACGCTGCTCACTGCCCTGTCGGCTGGCCTTGCGGCCCTGGTACTGAACACTTTCAGCGACCGCAGTGGCGATACCCGCTGCACCTTCTTGAGCGATTGCAACCATCACGACTGGACTTCCTCTGCTATTGCAAAATTAACCAATTGATACATTTGTACCAGACAGGCAATAAAAAGCCGCCTGTTTTAGGCGGCTTTTTAACTGAAACGTTTACGCTTGCGGTCGCATGTGCGGGAACAGGATCACATCGCGGATCGATGGCGAGTTGGTCAGCAACATCACCAGGCGGTCGATGCCGATACCTTCACCGGCCGTTGGCGGCATGCCGTACTCCAGCGCGCGCACGAAATCGGCGTCGTAGTGCATGGCTTCGTCGTCGCCGGCGTCCTTGTCGGCCACCTGCGCCATGAAGCGCTCGGCCTGGTCTTCCGCGTCGTTCAACTCGGAATAGGCGTTGGCGATTTCACGGCCGCCGATGAACAGCTCGAAACGGTCGGTGACGTTCGGATTCTCGTCGTTACGACGGGCCAGCGGCGACACTTCGAACGGGTACTGAGTGATGAAGTGCGGCTGCTCCAGCTTGTGCTCGACCAGCTCTTCGAAAATCATCACCTGCAGCTTGCCCAGACCCTCGAAGCCCAGCACCTTGGCGCCGGCCTTCTTGGCGATGGCGCGGGCCTTGTCGATGTCGTTCAGGTCATCGGCGGTCAGCTCAGGGTTGTACTTGAGGATCGAGTCGAACACCGACAGACGGGCAAACGGCTCGCCGAAGTGGAACACCTTGTCGCCGTACGGCACGTCGGTGCTGCCCAGAACCAGCTGCGCGAGTTCGCGGAACAGTTCTTCGGTCAGGTCCATGTTGTCTTCGTAGTCGGCGTAAGCCTGGTAGAACTCCAACATGGTGAATTCAGGGTTGTGACGCGTCGAAACGCCTTCGTTACGGAAGTTGCGGTTGATCTCGAACACTTTTTCGAAACCGCCAACCACCAGACGCTTGAGGTACAGCTCAGGCGCGATACGCAGGAACATTTCCATGTCGAGCGCGTTGTGGTGGGTTTCGAACGGCTTGGCCGCAGCGCCGCCAGGAATGGTCTGCAGCATCGGCGTTTCGACTTCGAGGAAGTCGCGCTTCATCAGGAAGCTGCGGATGTGCGCGATCACTTGCGAGCGTACGCGGAAGGTCTGGCGCACGTCTTCGTTGACGATCAGGTCAACGTAACGCTGACGGTAGCGTTGTTCGGTGTCGGTCAGGCCGTGGTGCTTGTCCGGCAGCGGGCGCAGCGACTTGGTCAGCAGGCGCACATTGGTCATTTCGACGTACAGGTCGCCCTTGCCGGAACGCGCCAGGGTGCCTTCGGCGGCAATGATGTCGCCCATGTCCCAGGTCTTGACCGCGGCCAGGATGTCTTCGGACAGGGTTTTACGGTTGACGTAGACCTGGATGCGACCGGTCATGTCCTGGATCACCATGAACGAGCCACGGTTGAGCATGATGCGACCGGCAACCTTGACCGGGATAGCAGCCTCGGCCAGCTCTTCCTTGGTCTTGTCCGCGTACTTCTTCTGCAGATCTTCGCAGTAGTTTTCGCGGCGGAAGTCGTTCGGGAAGGCGTTGCCCTTGGCGCGCTCGGCAGCCAGCTTTTCCTTGCGCAGGGCGATCAGCGAGTTTTCTTCCTGTTGCAGGGCTTGCGGGTCGAGTTGTTGGTCGCTCATGTCTTTAGATATTCCATCAGGTTCGTTGCCCCCGGGCCTGGCGGCCCGGGAATCGCCAGCAGGGCTGGCTCCTACAGGGTCGCGTTGCATCAGCGCCCCTGTGTGCGTCTTTTACAGCCCCGACTTCAGGCTGGCTTCCAGGTATTCGTCGATGTCGCCGTCGAGCACCTTGTCGCAGTCGCTGCGTTCGATGTTGGTGCGCAGGTCCTTGATCCGCGACGCGTCGAGCACGTACGAACGGATCTGGTGACCCCAGCCGATGTCCGACTTGGTGTCTTCCAGCGCCTGGGAAGCGGCGTTGCGCTTCTGCATTTCCTGCTCGTACAACTTGGCCCGCAGCATTTTCATGGCGGTGTCCTTGTTGGCGTGCTGGGAACGTTCGTTCTGGCAGCTGACCACGGTGTTGGTCGGTACGTGGGTGATACGTACGGCCGAGTCGGTGGTGTTTACGTGCTGACCACCGGCACCGGAGGAACGATAGGTGTCGATCCGCAGGTCTGCCGGGTTGATTTCGATTTCGACCTTGTCGTCGATCTCTGGCGAGACGAAAACGGCAGAGAACGAGGTGTGGCGACGGTTGCCGGAGTCGAACGGGCTCTTGCGCACCAGACGGTGCACGCCGATCTCGGTGCGCAGCCAGCCAAAGGCGTATTCGCCCTTGATATGCACGGTCGCACCTTTGATACCGGCGACTTCACCGGCCGACAGTTCCATGATGGTCGCGTCAAAACCGCGTTTGTCCGCCCAGCGCAGGTACATGCGCAGCAGGATGTTGGCCCAGTCCTGGGCCTCGGTGCCGCCGGAGCCGGCCTGAATGTCCAGGTAGGCGTTGTTCGGGTCCATCTCGTGGCTGAACATGCGGCGGAATTCAAGCTTGGCGAGGTTTTCCTCGAGACGGGCCAGTTCGGCGACGACATCGCCCACTGCACCTTCGTCGTTTTCTTCGACAGCCATGTCCAGCAGGTCGCGGCAATCGGCCAGACCGCCGTTCAGTTCGTCGAGGGTGTCGACGATCTGCGCCAGCGCCGAGCGCTCGCGGCCCAGTTCCTGGGCATATTCAGGTTTGTTCCAGACACTCGGATCTTCAAGCTCGCGATTGACCTCGGTCAGACGCTCATGCTTTTGATCGTAGTCAAAGATACCCCCGAATAGTTTCGGAGCGCTCGGACAGGTCCTTGATGGTGTTCAGGATCGGGTTGATTTCCATGACGGGCAGCACTCGTTGGCGAACTTTTGAAAGCCGGCGAGTATAACGTAATCACGCTGTCACGGCAGCCCGTCTGGCGGCTGTTACGACGATTCACTTGACATGGACTGACGCAGATCCCCTGTGGGAGCGGGCTTGCTCGCGAAGGCGGTGTGTCATTAAGCATCGATGTCGACTGATACTCCGCATTCGCGAGCAAGCCCGCTCCCACAGGGGGATTGCGAACCTATTCGATACCCACCTGATTACGCCCGTTGTTCTTCGCCAGGTACAACCCGCGATCCGCCGCCGAAATCAGCAGCCGGCAATCGCTACCCGACTGCGGCACCATGGTCGCCAGGCCGATGCTGATGGTCAGGCTCGCCCCTTCGCTCGGGGTGTTGTGCGGAATCTTCAAGGCCGCCACGGTCTGACGCAGTTTCTCCGCCACCAGGCGTGCGCCGCCCGGCGAGGTGTTCGGCAGCACCAGGGCGAACTCTTCACCGCCGTAGCGCGCCGGCAGATCCGACGGTCGGGCGCTGGCGTCGCGGATCGCTGTGGCGACCTTGCGCAGCGCCTCGTCGCCTTCGACGTGGCCAAAGCTGTCGTTGTAGGACTTGAAGTAATCGACGTCGATCATCAGCAGCGACAACTGGCTCTGGTCGCGCAGCGAACGGCGCCATTCCAGCTCCAGGTACTCGTCGAAGTGCCGGCGGTTGGACAGCCCGGTCAGGCCGTCGGAGTTCATCAGCCGTTGCAGCACCAGGTTGGTGTCGAGCAACTGCTGCTGGCTGACGCGCAACGCGCGGTACGCCGCATCCCGCTGCAGCAGGGTCATGTAGGAGCGCGAGTGGTAACGGATGCGCGCCACCAGTTCGATGGTGTCCGGCAGCTTCACCAGATAATCGTTGGCCCCGGCGGAAAACGCCGCACTCTTGATCAGCGGGTCTTCCTTGGTCGACAGGACGATGATCGGGATGTCCTTGGTCGCCGGGTGATTGCGGTACTCGCGCACTAGGCTCAGGCCGTCGAGGCCGGGCATCACCAGATCCTGCAGGATTACCGTCGGTTTGATCCGTACCGCCTGGGCGATGGCCTGGTGCGGGTCGGAGCAGAAGTGGAAGTCGATGTTCTCTTCATTCGACAGCCCACGGCGCACGGCCTCGCCGATCATCGCCTGATCGTCCACCAACAACACCATGGCGGCGTTTTCGTCGGTTTTAATGTCGTCGATCTGTAAATCATTCATGGGCGGTCACCTGAGTACTGCGGGGGCCAGGATTGCGGAATAGCCTGTTCATTTGGGGAAAACCTCCAGCAACCGTGGCGCTATCTTTTCCAGTGGGCGGATTTCGACGGCAGCATCGATGGCCGCTGCGGCCTTGGGCATGCCGTAGACCGCACTGCTTTGCTGGTCCTGCGCGATGGTCAGATAACCCTGCTGGCGCATGAGCTTAAGCCCTTGCGCCCCGTCGCGTCCCATTCCGGTCAATAAAACCCCGATCGCATCGCCGTTCCAATAACTGGCGACACTTTCGAAAAACACGTCGATCGAAGGTCGGTAGATCTCATTGACCGGCTCGGCGGTGTAGGCCAGCGTGCCGTTTTTCAATAAGCGAATATGGTGGTTGGTGCCGGCCAGCAGCACCGCGCCAGCCTGCGGCGGCTCGCCTTCGCGGGCCAGGCGTACATCGAGGCCGCTGGCGCTGGCCAGCCATTCGGCCATGCCGGCAGCAAACACCTGGTCAACGTGCTGCACCAGCACGATGGCCGCCGAGAAATTGCGCGGCAGGCCCTTGAGCAACACTTCCAGCGCTGCCGGTCCGCCGGCGGACGAGCCGATCGCCACCAGCCGCTTGCACGACGCCGAACTGCGGTGGGGCGTCGGCACCGGGCGCGAGCGCGGGGTTTTCTCGCCGATCAGCCAGCCAATGTTGAGGATCTTGCGCAGCAACGGCGCCGCCGCTTCCTGCGCGTTCCCCGCACCAATGGCTGGGGTATCGACCACGTCCAGCGCGCCATGGCCCATGGCTTCGAAGACCCGGTGCACGTTCTGCTGGCGGTCGACCGTGACGATGACGATGGCGCACGGGGTTTCGGCCATGATCCGCCGGGTAGCCTCGACGCCATCCATCACCGGCATGATCAGGTCCATCAGGATCAGATCCGGAGTGTTTTCGGCGCACAGTTGCACCGCCTCGGCGCCATCTCTGGCGACCCAGATCACCTGATGCGCCGGCTCGAAGGCCAGCGCACGGCGCAGTGCCTCCACCGCCAGGGGCATATCGTTGACGATTGCGATTTTCATGCCCGCGCTCCTCCAATGAGCTCAACCACTGCATCAAGCAGGGCGTCGTCATGAAAACTGGCCTTGGCTAAATAATAGTCGGCGCCGGCATCCAGTCCACGACGCCGGTCCTCTTCACGATCCTTGTACGAGACCACCATCACCGGCAGCGATTGCAGACGGTTGTCGCGGCGTAACAGGGTGACCAGCTCGATGCCGTCCATGCGCGGCATGTCGATGTCGGTGATCAGCAAATCGAAGTCCTCCGAACGCAAGGCGTTCCAGCCGTCCATGCCGTCTACCGCCACCGCCACGTCGTAGCCGCGATTGAGCAGCAGCTTGCGTTGCAGCTCGCGCACGGTCAGCGAGTCGTCGACCACCAGAATCCGCTTGCGCGCCACTTCGGCGGCCTGATTGCCATAGCGGGCGATACGTTCCAGACGCCCGGTATTGAGCAGTTTGTCCACCGACCGCAGCATGTCCTCGACATCGACGATCAGCACCACCGAACCGTCGTCGAGCAACGCCCCGGCGGAAATGTCCTGAACCTTGCCCAGCCGCTCATCCAGCGGCAGCACCACCAACGTGCGCTCGCCGACAAAACGCTCGACCGCCACGCCGTAGACCGCATCGCGCTCGCGGATCACCACGACCTTGAGGGTTTCGCTGCTGCTCTGACTGGCCGGACGGTTCAACAACTGGCTGGCGGCGACCAGTCCGACGTGCCGGCCTTCGTGCCAGAAATGCTGGCGCCCCTCGATCTGCACGATGTCCTGTGGCTGCAGATCGCACATGCGCTCGATGTGCGCCAGCGGAAAGGCGTAGGCCTCTTCGCCGACTTCCACCACCAGACTGCGCACCACCGACAGGGTCAGCGGCACTTCCAGATGAAAGCGGCTGCCCTCGCCTGCCGTCTGCTCCAGCACCACCGCGCCGCGCAACTGCCGCACCATGTGCTGCACCGCATCAAGACCGACGCCACGTCCAGACACTTCGGTGACCGTGTCGCGCAGGCTGAAGCCCGGCAGAAACAGGAATGTCAGCAGCTCGTCTTCGCTCAACTGCGCCGCCGTTTCGGCGGGCGAAAGCTGACGTTCGACGATGCTGCGGCGGACCTTTTCCAGATCGACGCCATTGCCGTCATCGCTCAATTCCAGCACCAGCAAACCAGCCTGATGCGAGGCGCGCAGGCGGATCAGGCCTTCTTCGGACTTGCCTTTGAGCAGGCGTTGTTCCGGGGTTTCGATGCCGTGATCGACCGCGTTGCGCAACAAATGAGTCAGCGGCGCTTCGAGTTTTTCCAATACGTCGCGATCGACTTGGGTCTTCTCGCCCTCGATCTCCAGCCGCACCTGTTTGCCAAGGCTGCGCCCCAGATCCCGGACCATGCGCACCTGCCCGGTGAGCACGTCGGCAAACGGGCGCATGCGGCAGGCCAGCGCGGTGTCGTAGAGCACTTGTGCGCGCTGGCTGGCTTGCCAGGCGAACTCGTCGAGCTCGGCGTTCTTTTCCGCGAGCAATTGCTGAGACTCGGCCAGCAAGCGTCGGGCATCTTCCAGGGCTTCCTGGGCTTCGAGGCTCAGCGCATGTTCCTTGAGATGCACGTTGAGGCTTTCCAGTGCCCGCAGGCCATTATTCTGCATGCGTTTGAGACGCTGCATGGTCGCCAGATGCGGTTTGAGGCGCTGGGTTTCGACCAGCGATTTACTCGACAGGTCGAGCAGGCTGTTCAGGCGTTCGGCGGTAACCCGCAGCACCCGCTCGCCACCTTCGGTGGTGCGTTTGCTCTTGCGCGGAGCCGAATCGGACGCTTCCAGCGGTGTATCGATCACTGTCGCTGGAGGCTCAATCGGAGTCGGCGTTGGCGCCTGCATCTGCAACTCGGCCATCGGCGGCGGCGCCACTGCGGGCGGTGCCGAAGGGTCAAGCAGGCGCCCCATCAACGCCACATACGCTTCGATGTCCGGCGCTTGCGGGGCATTGGCCGGCGTGGCGATACGCATCAACAGATCGGTGCCCTGCAACAACGCATCGATGTGTTCGGGGCGCAGCAACAGCCGCCCTTCCTGAGCGCTGACCAGGCAATCTTCCATCACGTGGGCGACGCTGACGCCGCTGTCGATGCCGACGATGCGCGCCGCGCCCTTGAGCGAGTGCGCCGCGCGCATGCACGATTCCAGATAATCGGCCTGGGTCGGATTGCGCTCCAGCGCCAGCAGCCCGCTGCTGAGCACCTGGGTCTGGGCTTCGGCTTCGAGACCGAACAGCTCCAGCAGCGAGGCGTCGCGCATTTGCTCGGGGGTCATGTGAGGCTCCGGGTCACGGCGGACAGCAGCTGTTCTTCATCCAGCCAACGCAGGCTGCGCCCCCGAAATTGCAGGACACCACGGGTGTATTTGGCGCTGGCCGTACTGTGGTGTTCACCGCCGGCACGCGACGCGGCGTCGAGAATTTTTTCGTCGATGGCGTGGATGCCGTCAACTTCGTCCACCGGCACCACCACTGGCCCGCCGTGGGCGGCGATGATCAGCATGCGCGGCATGATCCGCGCGCCGCTGGCCGGTGCGGCGTTGCCGTCCAGATCGAGCAGTTCGACCAGCGACAGGCAGGCGACCAACGCCCCGCGCACGTTCGCCACGCCAAGCAAGGCCCGCGAACGCTGATGCGGCAACGAGTGAATCGCCTGCAGCGGCGCCACCTCCACCAGAGTGCGGGTGGCCAGTCCCAGCCATTCCTCGCCGAGGCGGAACATCAGCAGCGAACGGGTTTTCACATCGGTTTCAACCGCCACAGCGACCGGATCGCGCTCGTCCTGCTGCAACGCATAGCGGTCGAGCAGACGGGTGGCGGCGGCGGAATACACCGCGCAGTTGCGGCAATGAATATGTTCGGCCAGCAACGGGCACGACTTGTCGCCATGAATACCGATACGGTTCCAGCAATCATCGATGGCCCGGGCGTCTTCGTGGGTGACGTTCAAGGTGTCGGACGGGATCATCGTTTACGCTCACTGTCGGCGGTGCGGCCGCTGCGGGCGGCGCGTTCCTGCAATCGTCTGGCACCGGCGCTGTCACCCTGGGCCTGCAGCAAGGCAGCCAGGTGCATCAACGCTTCGGGGTGTTGCGGTTCAAGGTACAAGGCCTTGCGGTAATAACTCTGGGCTTCGAGGGCGGCGCCGGCAACGTCGCTGAGCAGGCCGAGCCAGTAGAACACCTGGGCCACCGGTTCGTGACTGCGCAGATACTGCTCACATGCCGCGCGGGCTTCGGCACTCTTGCCTTCGTTAGCCAGCGCAGCGATGTTGGCGAGCAAGGTCGCCGCGTCCGGGTGGGCACTTTTGCTGTTGACGGGCAACGGTGCAACGCTGGCAAACGGCCGCGGACGCACCGGCGGTGGCGGCGGCGGACTGCGCAACGGTTGGCGCACGGGCAGTGGCGTGGGGGTCGGCAATGACACCGGCTCCGGCAGCGGATCATTGTGCCGACTGAAGCCGAACGACTGCGGAATGCCGATCGAACGCATGCCCAGGCGCCCGAGCAGACTGCCTTCGGCCGGGCCGATGAACAGCACGCCATCGACGTGAGTCAGGCGCTTGAGCACTTCGAAGACTTGCTTCTGGGTCGGCTGATCGAAATAGATCAACAGGTTGCGGCAGAACACGAAATCGAACGGTGGCTCGCCCGCCAGCAGCGTCGGATCCAGCACATTGCCGGCCTGCAGGCGCACCTGCTCGCGCACCGCTTCGTTGACCCGATGCCCCTCCGGCTCGGCGGTGAAATGACGCTCGCGATAGTCCAGATCCTGACCACGAAACGAGTTCTTGCCGTAAAGAGCCCGCCGCGCCTTGTCCACCGACAGCGGGCTGACGTCCATGCCGTCGACCTTGAACTGATGCGGTTTGAGACCGGCATCGAGCAAAGCCATGGCAATCGAATAGGGCTCCTCGCCGGTCGAGCACGGCAAGCTGAGGATGCGCAGCGCGCGCATGTTGTTCAATGCATCCAGACGCTTGCGCGCCAGCTTGCCAAGCGTGGCGAAGGATTCCGGGTAACGGAAAAACCAGGTTTCGGGGACGATCACCGCTTCGATCAGCGCTTGCTGCTCGTCACGCGAGCCTTGCAGCAGTTGCCAGTACTCATCGCTGTGCGCCGCTTGCGAAAGCGTGGTGCGCTGACGCACCGCCCGCTCGATGATCGCCGGGCCCACCGAGGTGACATCCAGACCGATGCGTTCCTTGAGGAAATCGAAAAAACGCTGGTCGCTGCTCATGACTGCGCCTCAAGCGGCGCCGGAAACAGCAGGCTGCGCACCGCGTCATCCAGCAAGTCGTTGACCCGCACCCACTGCACCAGTCCCTGGGCATCTTCGCGCACCGGGCCGAGGTACGGCGCCTGGCGATTGTCCAGACCATACGGCTGGAAGTCTTCGGGGTTGCAGCGCAGGGTATCGGTCGCCTGCTCAAGGATCAGCCCGAGCCAGCGCGACGGCTGCCGTTCATCCGGACGGTAATGCACCAGCACCAGCCGCGTACTGGTGCGCGCCTCGGCAGGCTGGCCGAAGGTCAGCGCACTGAGGTCGAGCGCCGGTACCACCGTAGCGCGATAGGCGAACACCCCGGCGACCCAGTCCGGTGCCTGGGCAATCGGCTTCAACGGCAGGCGCGGCAGCACTTCCGCCACCTCGGTGGCGCGCAAGGCGTAACGTTCGTTGCCGATGCGAAACAGCAGGAACAACGCCTGCTTCGCCACTGGCGCAGCGCTGCGTTTGGCGGTGATTTCACTCATCAGACTTTGAATCGCGAAACGCCGCTGCGCAGCCCGACGGCCACCTGGCTCAGTTCGTCAATGGCGAAACTGGCCTGACGCAACGACTCGACAGTCTGGCTGCTGGCATCGCCCAACTGCACCAGCGCGTGGTTGATCTGCTCGGCACCGGTGGCCTGGGCCTGCATGCCTTCGTTGACCATCAACACCCGCGGCGCCAGCGCCTGCACTTGATGGATGATCTGCGACAGCTGCTCGCCGACCTGCTGCACTTCGGACATGCCACGGCGCACTTCTTCGGAGAACTTGTCCATGCCCATCACGCCGGCGGACACCGCCGACTGGATCTCGCGAACCATTTGTTCGATGTCGTAAGTGGCGACGGCGGTCTGATCCGCCAGACGCCGCACTTCGGTGGCGACCACGGCAAAACCGCGACCGTACTCACCGGCCTTCTCTGCCTCAATGGCAGCGTTGAGCGACAGCAGGTTGGTCTGGTCGGCGACTTTTACGATGGTCACCACCACCTGATTGATGTTGCCGGCCTTCTCGTTGAGGATCGCCAGTTTGGCGTTGACCAGATCGGCCGCGCCCATCACCGAGTGCATGGTGTCTTCCATCCGCGCCAGACCTTGCTGGCCGGAACCGGCGAGCACCGAGGCCTGATCGGCAGCGGTGGACACTTCGGTCATGGTGCGCACCAGATCCCGCGAGGTAGCGGCGATCTCCCGCGAGGTCGCGCCGATCTCGGTGGTGGTGGCCGCAGTTTCGGTAGCGGTGGCCTGTTGCTGCTTGGAGGTGGCAGCGATTTCGGTCACCGAGGTGGTCACCTGCACAGAGGAGCGCTGGGCCTGGGACACCAGCGAAGTCAGCTCGGTCATCATGTCGTTGAAGCCGGTTTCCACCGCGCCAAACTCGTCTTTGCGGTCGAGGTTCAGACGGCTGCTCAGGTCGCCGGTACGCATGATTTCGAGGATCTTCACGATGCGGTTCATCGGCGCCATGATCGCGCGCATCA
Source organism: Pseudomonas sp. MWU12-2020 (assembly GCF_023100605.1). Classification (NCBI taxonomy): domain Bacteria; kingdom Pseudomonadati; phylum Pseudomonadota; class Gammaproteobacteria; order Pseudomonadales; family Pseudomonadaceae; genus Pseudomonas; species Pseudomonas sp. MWU12-2020. The sequence continues at coordinate 54,229 of NZ_JALMEX010000010.1, read as the reverse complement.
GCAGCAGACCGCAGGCACCGGCCGCCAGCACCGCCACCAGCAGCGAGACGAACATGCTGACCTTGGCCGCTGCCACAGCTTCGTCGATGTTGGCCATGGCCTGATCGGCAACCTTCTTGTTCTCGCCGATGATGTCATTGAGTTTCATGCGGCCGGTGTACCACGCCGGGGTCAGCTTCTCGGTGAACAGCTTGACCGCTTCGGCTTCCAGGTTGCGCTTGTGCAAGTCGAGCACCTGATCCTGGATCTGCATGTAGACGTCGTGGTCTTTCTCGAACGCGGCGAACTCCACCCGGTCTTCATCGGTGGTGACGGTGTTGCGGTAGTTGGCCATCTGCTCTTGCAGGCGCGTCTCGAATGCCTTGTAGTCCGCTGCGTCTTCGCTGCTGATGCCCTGCCCTTCCTTGAGGCCGAGCAGTTCCTGGGTCTGCAGATAGCTGTCGACCCAGGCGCCACGAATCATCGAGCTGTAATAGACGCCGGGCACCGCGTCGTCACGCACACTGCTTTCACTGGCTTCGATCTTCAGCAAGCGTGAATACGAAACAACGACCATCAGCAACATGATGGCGATAATCACCGCAAAGCTCGCCAAAATGCGTTGGCGCAACGTCCAGTTCTTCACAGTGAGTCCTCGTGCCTAAGTCGAAATGCGGGGAGTATAGCCGAGGGCGGTGTTTCATTTATAAGACGCTTTTTAACCCTCGGGCCGGCCCGACGTGGTTCGCGGGAAGGCTCTGGGGTGGGACTGTCCGACAATCCCGGGCTGGCGTGCCAGCGATGGAATGGCAAAAAGGGGCGATGGATCGGCCATTGCTGTTGTTGTGAGGCTGGAAACGCAATCGCGAGCAGGCTCACTCCTACACATTTCGGCGTCCAGTCCAAAACCTTGTAGGAGCTGCGGCACGCTGCGATCTTTTGATTTTTAAAGCCAACATCAAAAGATCGCAGCGTGCCGCAGCTCCTACATGAGTACCGTGTTCAGGTAGTTCTATAGCGACGCCTGTCGTACCTGTTTCTCCAGCTCTACCTTCAACCCCGGCTCCAGCTTCAGTTGCTTCGCCAACTCTTCCAGATAGGCCTTTTCCATAAAGCTTTCCTCATCCACCAGCATCACACTGGCGATGTACATCTCCGCGGCCATTTCCGGCGTACTGGCGGCGCGGGCGACATCGGCTGGGTCGAGGGGTTTGTTGAGTTCGGCGTGCAGCCAGTGTTGCAGTTCCTGATCGTTGTCGAGTTTGGTGAACTCGCCTTCGATCAACTGGCGCTCACGGTCATCAATGTGGCCGTCAGCCTTGGCGGCGGCGACCAGTGCTTTGAGAATCGCCTGGCTGTGCTGCTCGGCTTGCGCGGGTGGCAGTCGATCCAGCGTCTGCGGTTCGTTTTGTGGCGCGGTGCCTTTTTGCGCGTTCCAGTTGCCGTAAGCCTTATAGGCCAGCACACCAAGGGCAGCGAGGCCACCGTAGACCGCAACTTTGCCGCCGACCTTTCGCGCCTTTTTGCTGCCGAGCAGCAGGCCCATGGCCCCGGCAGCCAACGCGCCACCGCCTGCCCCCGAGAGCAGGCCGCCCAGCGCACCGGAGCCTGAAGATCCACCCAGCAAACCGCCCAGTCCGCCAGCAGCGGGTTTGTTCTGCGCGCCACCGGCCTTGTTCTGCAACAGATCCTGGCCAGACTTGAGAAGTTGATCGAGCAATCCACGGGTGTTCATGTTCCGCCTCCAAAACAGGGGTTATCCGGATCTATCAGGCCCTCAGCCTAGTTCGAAAGTGCCCCGGCCCGGCCTGCAAGTGTGCTTCCAGATGTTGCTCCGCCTGCAGCAGCCCTTCGTGAAAATAGATATACACTCCAGCCAATCTATAAAAGCCGCCCACCGGGTACCCTGCTCATGATGACCCTGCGTCAAATCCGTCACTTCATTGCGGTGGCCGAGACCGGCTCGATTTCCGCGGCGGCGCAAACCGCGTTCATTTCCCAATCGACGTTGACCCTGGCGATCCAGCAACTGGAAGAGGAAATCGGCGTCAGCCTGTTCAGCCGCCACGCCAAGGGCATGACCCTGACTCACCAGGGCCATCAATTCCTGCGGCAGGCGCACCTGATTCTGGCCACGGTGGATAACGCCAAGCGCAGCCTGCAACAAAGCACCGATCAAGTTGCCGGGCAGTTGATCGTCGGGGTGACCAGTCTGGTCGCCGGTTACTACCTCGCCGATCTGCTCACCCGTTTTCAGCGCGCCTACCCCAACGTCGAGATCCGCGTGATGGAGGACGAGCGGCCGTACATCGAGCATTTGCTGGTCAGCGGCGAAATCGATGTTGGCGTACTGATCCTCTCCAACCTCGAAGACCGTCACGCCCTGCAGACCGAAGTGCTGACCCACTCGCCGCACCGTCTGTGGCTGCCGGCCCAGCATCCATTGCTGGAACACGACAGCATCAACCTCGCCGACGTCGCTCGCGAACCGCTGATTCAACTGAATGTTGATGAAATGGATCGCAATGCCCAGCGACTGTGGCGCGGCGCCGGGCTGCAACCGAAGATCACCCTGCGCACGGCATCGACCGAAGCCGTGCGAAGCCTTGTCGCAGCAGGTCTGGGCGTATCGATTCAACCGGACATGACTTACCGCCCGTGGTCACTGGAGGGCGACATCATCGAAGCGCGGCCGATTGCCGACCTCAACCAGACCCTCGATGTCGGTCTGGCCTGGCGCCGCGGTACTGCACGCCCCGCTCTGGTCGACCCGTTTTGACTGTGGCCCGCGAACAACCGCACGGCGGACGCAAGCCATCTATTTAATCGAATGCCACCTTCAGTATTTAGAATTTGTCGACCTCGGAGCCGCGCACTAGTCTTGCAGCATCTATAAGACGGTCGGCTCCCGGGCACGGGAGCAACAATGACCACACAAGAAAAGAGATCGCGGAAAATGGCTGGCGTGCAGACCCCGATGTGTACCGCGTTATTGATCGACGGCGAACTGGTCGCCGGGCAAGGTTTTGTCGAACCGATCCTCAACCCGGCCAGCGGTGAAATCCTCACCCACATCGCCGAGGCCAGCACTGAGCAGGTCGAAACTGCGATCCTCGCCGCCCACCGCGCCTTTGCCGAATGGTCACGCACCACGCCGCAACAACGCTCGAACCTGCTGCTGGACATCGCCAGCGCGGTGGAAAAACACGCCGACTACCTCGCCCGCCTCGAATCCTTGAACTGCGGCAAGCCGCTGCACCTCGCGCGGCAGGACGATCTGACCGCCACCGTCGACGTGTTCCGCTTCTTTGCCGGCGCCGTGCGCTGCCAGACCGGTCAGCTCAGCGGTGAATACCTGCCGGGCTACACCAGCATGGTGCGCCGCGATCCGATTGGCGTCGTGGCGTCGATTGCGCCGTGGAACTACCCGATCATGATGGCCGCGTGGAAAATCGCCCCGGCCCTCGCCGCCGGCAACACCCTGGTGTTCAAGCCATCCGAACACACGCCGCTGTCGATCCTCGCACTGGCGCCAGCACTCGCCGAGATCCTGCCGCGCGGGGTGATCAACATCATCTGCGGCGGCGGTGAAGGCGTCGGCAGCCATCTGGTCGGGCACGCCAAGGTGCGCATGGTCTCGCTGACCGGCGATATCGTCACCGGGCAGAAGATTCTCCAGGCTGCAGCGAAAACCCTCAAACGCACACACCTTGAACTCGGCGGCAAGGCCCCGGTGATCGTCTGCAACGACGCGGATATTCAAGCGGTGGTCGACGGCGTGCGCACCTACGGTTACTACAACGCCGGGCAGGACTGCACCGCCGCGTGCCGGATCTACGCGCAAACAGGCATTCACGACAAACTGGTCGCCGAACTCGGCGCAGCGGTCAGCAGCCTGCGCTTCGCCGGCAAGCGCGATGCCGACAACGAGATCGGCCCGCTGATCAGCACCCGCCAGCGCGACCGCGTGGCCAGTTTCGTCGAACGCGCCCTCGGCCAGCCGCACATCGAGCGCGTGACTGGCGCGGCGGTGCATTCCGGCGCCGGGTTCTTCTACCAGCCGACGTTGCTGGCCGGTTGCAAACAGACTGATGAAATCGTCCAGCGCGAAGTGTTCGGCCCGGTGGTCACCGTGACCCGCTTCGACGAACTCGCGCAAGCGGTGGACTGGGCCAACGACTCCGAATACGGCCTCGCGTCGTCGGTGTGGACGCAGAATCTGGACAAGGCGATGCAGGTCGCCGCCCGTTTGCAGTACGGCTGCACCTGGATCAACAGCCACTTCATGCTGGTCAGCGAAATGCCCCACGGCGGGCTGAAACGTTCGGGTTACGGCAAAGACTTATCCAGTGATTCGTTGCAGGACTACAGCGTGGTGCGGCACATCATGGCCCGCCACGGCCAGCATCTCTGACTACGCTAATAACAAGCCGCAAAACGGCATGGCTTCACCGCGTTCACAACTGCCCCGACCATAATTTAAAGAAGAGGGTTCAACCATGTTCGTGCACAAGACCGCACTATTCAGTGCAATCACCACAGCCTTGCTGGCCAGCGCCAGCCTGCAAGCGGCCGAGCCGCTGAAGGCTGTCGGCGCCGGCGCCGGCGAAGGTCAGTTGGATATCGTGGCCTGGCCGGGCTACATCGAACGTGGCGAAAGCGACAAGGCCTACGACTGGGTGAGCGGTTTCGAGAAGGAAACCGGCTGCAAGGTCAACGTCAAGACCGCTGCCACCTCCGACGAGATGGTCAGCCTGATGGCCAAGGGCGGTTACGACCTGGTCACCGCGTCCGGTGATGCATCGTTGCGCCTGATCGTCGGCAAACGCGTGCAACCGATCAACACCGCGTTGATCCCGAACTGGAAAACCCTCGACCCACGTCTGAAAGATGCGCCGTGGTACGTGGTCAACAACCAGACCTACGGCACCCCGTATCAGTGGGGCCCGAACGTGCTGATGTACAACACCAACGTGTTCAAGACGCCGCCGACCAGCTGGAACGTGTTGTTCGACGCGCAGAATTTCCCCGACGGCAAGCCGAACAAGGGCCGCGTGCAGGCCTATGACGGCCCGATCTACATCGCCGACGCGGCGCTGTACCTGAAAACCGCCAAGCCTGAATTGGGGATCAAGGATCCGTATCAACTGACCGAAGTGCAGTACAAAGCCGTGCTCGATCTGTTGCGCGCGCAGCAGCCGTTGATTCACCGCTACTGGCATGACACCACCGTTCAGATGAGCGACTTCAAGAACGAAGGTGTGGTGGCGTCGAGCGCGTGGCCGTATCAGGTCAACGGCCTGATCAACGAGAAACAGCCGATCGCTTCGACCATTCCGAAAGAAGGCGCCACCGGTTGGGCCGACACCACCATGCTGCACGCCGAAGCCAAGCATCCGAACTGCGCGTACAAGTGGATGGACTGGTCGTTGCAGCCGAAAGTCCAGGGTGATGTGGCGGCGTGGTTTGGTTCCCTGCCAGCAGTGCCGGCGGCGTGCAAGGAGAGCGAACTGCTCGGCGCCGAGGGTTGCAAGACCAATGGCTTCGACCAGTTCGACAAGATCGCCTTCTGGAAAACCCCGCAGGCCGAGGGCGGCAAGTTCGTGCCTTATAGCCGCTGGACTCAGGACTACATCGCGATCATGGGCGGCAGGTAAGCCCGAGAGCAACTTGGTCTAACTCCCTTTCCCCCTCTCCCCCCTGGGGGAGAGGGCTGGGGTGAGGGGGTGGCTTTTGACTTTGCTCTTGATTGAAGGGCGACGGCCAATGAGGCCACCCTCACCCCCCGCCCTCTCCCGGAGGGAGAGGGCGCTAAAAGCGGATCGCATTCACCGTTAGATGTTTCAGCTTTTTCAGAAGTCCAGGCAGGGCCGCTGCGACGGCCCGCGCCTTTTTGGAGCACCGCACCATGACGCTTGCAGTCCAGTTCACCAACGTTTCCCGGCAGTTCGGCGAAGTGAAGGCCGTTGACCGGGTTTCCATCGATATCCAGGACGGCGAGTTCTTTTCCATGCTCGGCCCTTCCGGCTCGGGCAAGACCACCTGCCTGCGCCTGATCGCCGGTTTCGAACAACCGAGTGCCGGCTCGATCCGCATTCACGGCGCCGAAGCCGCCGGTCTGCCGCCGTATCAACGCGATGTAAACACCGTCTTCCAGGATTACGCGCTGTTCCCGCACATGAACGTGCTGGACAACGTCGCCTATGGCTTGAAGGTCAAAGGCGTGAGCAAAACCGAGCGCCACAAGCGCGCCGAAGAGGCGTTGGACATGGTCGCCCTCGGTGGCTACGGCGCACGCAAACCGGTGCAGTTGTCCGGCGGTCAGCGCCAGCGTGTCGCCCTCGCCCGCGCCCTGGTCAATCGCCCGCGCGTGCTGTTGCTTGATGAGCCATTGGGTGCCCTCGACCTGAAATTGCGCGAGCAGATGCAGAGCGAACTGAAGAAGCTGCAACGCCAGCTCGGCATCACCTTCATCTTCGTCACCCACGACCAGACCGAAGCACTGTCGATGTCCGACCGCGTGGCGGTGTTCAATAAGGGCCGCATCGAACAGGTCGACACCCCGCGCAATCTGTACATGAAACCGACCACCACCTTCGTCGCCGAATTCGTCGGCACCTCGAACGTGATTCGCGGCGATCTGGCGCGCCAGCTCAGCGGCCATCCGCAGCCATTTTCGATTCGCCCCGAGCACGTGCGTTTCGCCGAAGGGCCGCTCGCCAGCCATGAAATCGAAGTCAGTGGTCTGCTCCACGACATCCAGTATCAGGGCAGCGCCACGCGCTATGAACTGACGTTGGAAAACGGCCAGACCCTGAGCATCAGCCACGCCAACAATCAGTGGTGCGACAGCAGCGCGCAGCACCAGACCGGCCAGCGCCTGAGCGCACGCTGGGCGCGGGAAGCGATGATCCCGCTGCATGACACCGTCGCGAGCGGGGTCTGACATGAGCACGCTCGCAATGACCCAGGCACCGCCGTTGCGGCGGTTTTCCAACCTGCTCTATCGCAAGCCGAATCTTTATCTGTCGCTGCTGCTGGTGCCGCCGTTGCTGTGGTTCGGCGCGATCTACCTCGGCTCGTTGCTGGTGCTGTTGTGGCAAGGTTTCTACACCTTCGACGACTTCACCATGGCGGTCACCCCTGACCTCACACTGGCGAATTTTGCCGCGCTGTTCCAGCCGTCGAACTTCGACATCATCCTGCGTACGCTGAGCATGGCCATCGTCGTGTCGATCGCCAGCGCCATCGTCGCGTTCCCGATTGCCTACTACATGGCGCGCTACACCACGGGCAAGACCAAGGCGTTTTTCTACATCGCGGTGATGATGCCGATGTGGGCCAGTTACATCGTCAAGGCCTACGCGTGGACGCTGCTGCTGGCCAAGGGCGGCGTCGCGCAATGGTTCGTCCAGCATCTGGGACTGGAGCCGGTGTTGCAGTTCATCCTCGGCATTCCCGGCGTCGGCGGCAGTACCTTGTCGACCTCGCATCTGGGGCGCTTCATGGTGTTCGTCTACATCTGGCTGCCGTTCATGATCCTGCCGATTCAGGCCTCGCTGGAACGTCTGCCGCCGTCACTGCTGCAGGCCTCCGCCGACCTCGGCGCCAAGCCGCGCCAGACCTTCATGCAGGTGATTTTGCCGTTGTCGATCCCGGGGATTGCTGCCGGTTCGATCTTCACGTTTTCGCTGACCCTGGGCGATTTCATCGTGCCGCAACTGGTGGGCCCGCCGGGCTACTTCGTCGGCAGCATGGTCTACGCGCAGCAAGGTGCGATCGGCAACATGCCGATGGCCGCGGCGTTCACGTTGGTGCCGATTGTGTTGATCGCGGTTTACCTGTCCATCGTCAAACGTCTGGGGGCCTTCGATGCACTCTGAGCGCGCTTCACTGGGTCTGCGCATCGCCGCCTGGGGCGGGCTGGTGTTCCTGCACTTCCCGATCCTGATCATCTTCCTTTACGCCTTCAACACCGAGGAAGCCGCGTTCAGCTTTCCGCCGAAGGGCTTCACCCTGCACTGGTTCAGCGTGGCGTTTTCACGGCCGGATGTGCTGGAGGCGATCAAGCTCTCGCTGCAGATTGCCGCCATCGCCACGTTGATCGCGATGGTGCTCGGCACGCTGGCTTCAGCCGCGTTGTACCGCCGCGATTTCTTCGGCAAACAGGGCATTTCGCTGATGCTGATTTTGCCGATCGCCCTGCCGGGGATCATCACCGGGATCGCGCTGCTGGCGACGTTCAAGACGCTGGGGATCGAGCCGGGGATGTTCACCATCATCGTCGGCCACGCGACCTTCTGTGTGGTGATCGTTTACAACAACGTCATCGCCCGCCTGCGCCGCACGTCGCACAGCCTGATCGAAGCCTCGATGGACCTCGGCGCCGACGGCTGGCAGACCTTCCGCTACATCATCCTGCCGAACCTCGGCTCGGCCTTGCTGGCCGGCGGCATGCTGGCGTTTGCGCTGTCGTTCGACGAAATCATCGTCACCACGTTCACCGCCGGGCATGAGCGCACGTTGCCGTTGTGGCTGCTCAATCAACTCAGCCGCCCACGGGATGTACCGGTGACCAACGTGGTTGCCATGCTGGTGATGATGGTGACCATGCTGCCGATTCTTGGCGCGTATTACCTGACCCGGGGTGGCGAGAGCGTCGCCGGTAGCGGCGGGAAATGAATATCTGACAGACACCTAGATCCCCTGTGGGAGCGAGCTTGCTCGCGAAGGGGCCATGACATCCAACATTGATGTCGGCTGACACACCGCCTTCGCGAGCAAGCTCGCTCCCACAGGTTTCTCAATTCGGCCAGAACAATAAAAGTGTTAGCGAGGACAATGAAATGCAAACCAGACTCTTGATCAATGGCCACCTGGTCAACGGCGAAGGCCCAGCCCAACCGGTGCTCAACCCGGCGCTCGGCAGCGTGCTCGTGGAAATCAACGAAGCCTCCGAGGCCCAGGTCGACGCCGCCGTGCGCGCCGCCGATAACGCCTTCGCCGAGTGGTCGCAAACCACCCCGAAAGACCGTTCGCTGCTGCTGCTCAAACTCGCCGACGCCATCGAAGCCCATGGCGAGGAACTGGCGAAACTCGAATCCGACAACTGCGGCAAACCCTACAGCGCCGCACTGAACGACGAGATCCCGGCGATTGCCGATGTGTTCCGTTTCTTCGCCGGCGCCAGCCGTTGCATGAGCGGTTCGGCCGGTGGCGAATACCTGCCCGGCCACACCTCGATGATCCGCCGCGACCCGGTGGGCGTGATCGCCTCCATCGCGCCGTGGAACTACCCGCTGATGATGGTCGCCTGGAAAATCGCTCCGGCCCTCGCCGCCGGTAATACGGTGGTGCTCAAGCCGTCGGAACAGACCCCGCTGACCGCGTTGCGTCTGGCCGAACTGGCGTCGGAAATCTTCCCGGCCGGTGTACTCAATCTGGTGTTTGGTCGCGGTCCTAGCGTCGGCAGCCCGCTGGTGACTCACCCGAAAGTGCGCATGGTCTCGCTGACCGGCTCCATCGCCACTGGCTCGAACATCATTTCCAGCACCGCCGACAGCGTGAAACGCATGCACATGGAACTGGGCGGCAAGGCGCCGGTGATCATCTTTGACGACGCCGACATCGATGCGGCGGTTGAAGGCATTCGTACGTTCGGTTTCTACAACGCCGGGCAGGACTGCACCGCCGCGTGCCGGATCTACGCGCAGCAAGGCATCTACGACCAGTTCGTCGAGAAGCTCGGCGCAGCGGTCAGCAGCATCAAGTACGGCTTGCAGGATGATCCGTCGACCGAACTGGGGCCGCTGATCACCGCGCAACATCGCGACCGCGTCGCCGCATTCGTCGAACGTGCCGTAGCGCAGTCGCACATTCGCTTGATCACCGGCGGCAAGGCTGTAGAAGGCAACGGGTTCTTCTTCGAACCGACGGTGCTGGCCGACGCGCAACAGGATGACGAGATCGTTCGCCGCGAAGTGTTCGGGCCGGTGGTCTCGGTGACCAAATTCACCGATGAAGCGCAGGCGCTGGAGTGGGCCAACGATTCGGACTACGGCCTCGCCTCCTCGGTATGGACGGCGGATGTCGGACGCGCGCATCGCTTGTCCGCGCGGTTGCAGTACGGCTGCACCTGGGTCAACACGCACTTCATGCTGGTCAGCGAAATGCCGCATGGCGGTCAGAAATTGTCCGGCTATGGCAAGGACATGTCCATGTTCGGACTGGAGGACTACACCACGGTTCGGCATGTGATGTTCAAGCACTAAGGTCAAAAGCTTCGCGAGCAGGCTCGCTCCCACATTAATTGAAATGCGTTCCACCTGTGGGAGCGAGCCTGCTCGCGAAGGCGTCACCTCGGTTTCAGGAAGGAAACCGGCATTACGCACCACCAGGATCCCAAAACAATAACTACCGACCCGGGCGGCGCCCGCAAAGCCCCGCCACGGCCTCGGCCATCCGAAATCTGCCGATTTCCCGGAGCAAAACACATGAGTGCCTCACCCGAACTCTCGGCCGCCATTGCCGACAGCGATGCCGAACAACTGCGCAAACTCGGCTACACCTCGAACTTCAACCGCAGCATGAGCCTGTGGGAAAACTTCGCTTTAGGGTTCACCTATCTGTCACCGGTCGTAGGGGTTTATACCCTGTTCGGCCTGTGCCTCGCGGCCGGCGGGCCACCGATGTTCTGGGCCTACTTGCTGGTCGGTTGTGGTCAGTTGCTGGTGTGCCTGATCTTTGGCGAAGTGGTCTCGCAGTTCCCGATTTCCGGCGGTGTCTATCCATGGGCACGGCGTCTGGTCGGCAAGAAATGGGCGTGGATGGTCGGCTGGATCTACTCCATCGCCCTGTGCGTGACCATCGCGGCGGTGGCCGTGGGTGCCGGCCCGTATCTGGCGGCCATGCTCGGGTTTGAACCGAGCAACAACACCAACATCGTCATCGCGCTGGTGCTGACCTTGTTCGCCACGCTGGTCAATCTGAGCGGCACCAAAGTGCTGGCGCGCATCGCCATGTTCGGCTTCCTCTGCGAACTGGTCGGCGCGGTAATCGTCGGCGTGTACCTGCTGATCTTCGAGCGTCACCAGCCGCTGAGCGTGCTGTTCAACACCTTCGACATCCGCGTCGACGGCTCGTACCTGCCGGCGTTCCTCACCGCTTCGCTGGCGGGGATGTTCCTCTACTACGGCTTCGAGGCCTGCGGCGACGTTGCCGAAGAAACCCCGAACCCGAGCGCCAAAATCCCGGTGGCCATGCGCATGACCATCTACATCGGCGGCATCGCGGCGATGTTCGCCTGCCTGGCGCTGATCCTCGCCGTGCCGGACATGCAAGCGGTGATCAACGGCACCGACAAGGACCCGGTCACCACCATCCTCAACAACGCCTTCGGCCCGATCGGCTCGAAAGTGGTGATGGGCGTGGTAATGATTTCCTTCATCTCCTGCGTCATCAGCCTGCAGGCTGCGGCGAGTCGTCTGCTGTACTCCTACGCTCGCGATGAAATGGTCATCGGCAGCCGACTGCTGAAAAAGATTTCTCCTACGACCCAGGTGCCCGTTGCCGCGCTGTTCGTGTCCGGCGTCCTGCCCGCCCTGATCATCGCCCTCGGCTTCTTCCTGCAAGACGCCGTGGCCACCATCGTCAGCTTCGCGGCGATCGGCATCTACCTCGCGTTCCAGATGATCGTACTGGCCGCTTTGTACGCGCGAATGAAAGGCTGGAAACCCAGCGGCAAATTCACCCTCGGCGCGTGGGGCTGGCCCGTGAACATCGGCGCGCTGGTGTATGGCGTCGGCGCAATCATCAACATGGCCTGGCCACGTACGCCGGATGCGGCGTGGTACGTGAACTATGCGATGGTGTTGAGCACCGCGATCGTGATTGGGCTGGGGTTGGTTTATATGTGGATCGGCAAGCCGTATGACCATGGGAAGGCGCCGGCTGGGGATGCGTGGAAGGTGAGTCGCTAAATATCAGCAACCGGCCCGCAAGGATGCGGGCCGGTGCAGGGTGCTAGATGAGTTGAGGCTTGGATAATGTCTCGAACTCATCCATCAGCAAATGGATTTCCGTGCTGGGATTGGGCTCACCACTGACCGCGACATCCTCAAGCACTTTCGGCGCAAGCGTTCTCGCCCGCTGGAACGGCTCACCCAGCAACCGGGTGAAATAACTGATGTCTCTGCCCTTCTCATAACCCGCCATATCCGGCTTAGTCCTCAAGCACTTGTTCACCAGATCACCTGGGGAGTTTTTCCCGGCGGCCCGATATGGCTTCCGACTGAAGCCAAAGTGCAAAAGGAGCCAGAACTCGAAGCACGGATACGATGCGATGACGTTGATTTTTGGATGCAATTTGGCCGTCCTCAACGCACGCTCGAAGCACAGATGCGTATCGCGATCCAATACACAAAATACCTTGTCGAAGCGTTTCTGCCGCATCACTGCCCGCTCTACGATACCGCTCGGGTGTGTCACACCACAGTGGACGATCTCAACCTGAGCCCTGGCCCGAAAGTGAAATGCGGCTTCCTCCAGATAACGCTTTCCCGACTTGCTGTCCTCGCAGAGCACAAGCACTTTGGGTTGCGGTTTGAAGCGTGACGCTTTTCGATCAAACGACTTGTTCAAACTCACCATTGTCAGCCCTGCCTGATCAGCGGCAGCCCGCGATAGCGTCCCTCGAAATAACGTTTCTCAACGTCCTCGCTTTCTCGGCCTTCAAAGTCGTGAACGGAAAACAGACTCGTCGCACCGTAAGCATCACGTTCCGTAATCCAGAACTGATCACGCCGCAGAATCTTTTCATTCATCAGGTGCGTGTCGTGAGTGGTGAAAATCAACTGGGTATTCAGCCCGCTGTCCAAATGTTTGCCAATCAAGTCCACGACAATTTCAGGATGCAGACTGCTGTTCAACTCATCGACACAGAGAACGCCGCTGCCACCAGCCTGATTCATCATGAACCAAGGCAACCAGAAGCCGATCAGGCTCCTGGTACCGCATGACTCTTCGGCAAAATCGAATTCGGCTTCGCCTGAGATACTGGAGTGCGTAAGGGTCAATCTGTCTCCTTGTGCAGCCGCAACGAACTCCTTCAATGTCATTTTTCTGTTGGTTGGAGGCGCCACAGAATGTTCCGAACTGAGCTGGATGGCTGATACAGGAATATCCAGAGCACAGAGAAATTCGCGTAGATCGCTGGTATGACTTTCAGCCATCTGAAGAAAGCGAATCGATGCAGAAGACAGGCTGCGCATGTTGCTCTGTTCGACCACCAGCAGGCCTCTTTGAAACCAGCAAAACGGTGCGCGCAACTGGGTCAGCTCTTCGCTGCTATGGATAACGGCTTGCGCGATGAACAGCATCTTAGGACTGGTCAAACGCCCCCAGGCACAATGTACGTCTTTACCGCCTTCAAGAGTTTTACCAAAGGTGTAATGCTCGCCCTGAGTATCAACTTGACGGTCGTACAGCAAAGTCTCTTTTCCTTTTGGATAGCAGAGCAATTGTTCATGAACAATTCGCTGTGCCGTCAACGCGAGCACAAATCGGTAGCGCAGCCCACATTGCACGAAATCGTATTCAAAAATGCTGGGAGACTCTTTGAGCGCTGCGTCAAAGCGAAAGGATGCAACGGGTAACACGTCATCCTGGATGCCTGCTGGCGTCGCCAGCAACCTGCTCACTATCCCCATCGCACGAACTAGTGAGGACTTGCCTGAAGCGTTCGGGCCATAAATGGCAGCGACCTTGAGCAGGTCCGGAAGTTTTTCAGTGGTCGTGGTGACGTTGAAAGTGTTTCGGGTTTTGCTCAAGCGCGGGCTTGCTGCCATGGACAGGGTTTGCCTGTCACGGAACGAGCGATAATTGGAAACCGAAAATTCGATCAGCATGGAGAAAACCTGCAGTTCGTTGCATGGATCTCCATAAATAAATGAAAAAACGCGCCCCAGATGCAGGCCGGCTGCAGACAGCGCAAAAACAGGCATTTCCTACAGATACAGCCTTCGCGAAAAAGTACTGTTTCCTACGCTGTACTTGCACCTGGACTTGGCGCCGCTAGCGCCTGAACAATGGCGTTTATCCCGCTACTGCAGATTCAGCAGTCCGGGGTCAGAGGCTTGAAGTGCTGGAGTTGACGCACGGCCAGAAGCCGTATCCGGTGTTGGCTACTTGTCGCTGATGCTCACCCGAACAACAAACTTGTGGCTAAGGAGCTTGCTCCCTAGCCACAAGTGGCTATCCAAACACTAAAACCGCGAAACACTCCGCATCGCATCCACCAGATACCGCATCGCAATCCGGTCACTCTCCGACAACTCGCGATAACGCTCCACCAGCTTCAGCTCTTCAGAACTCAAACGACGCCTTCTGCGTCCGCTGCTCAGGCAGGGAAAGATGCCGAGCATTTCGGCGATGCCTTGTATTTTTGCCATGGACGATGTCCTTCTCTGATACTTCGAAGAATTGCTTGATCACCACATCGCCCTGCCCCTTACAGCAGCGCCTGTGCCCCGCCGGTCGTGCCGGCCATGTTCATAGAATAGAAATTTAATCGGCGCTGAAAAGCGGTTTTTAGAGTAATTAGTCGAAAAAAGCAGAAATGCCCTGTAAATCAGAAAGTGCCGTCGGACATTTAACCGACATGTCTTGTTTCATTGACACTCTGTCGGTGTGTATCAACGAATTTTGCAACGCGAGCGAACCGTTTAAGCTAGCCGGCATCTGTTTATAGTCCGTTGCGTTTGGCCGAAGGCTTGTCCGAACCGTAATTTCTGATCCAGCACGTGCCAGGAAAGGCGCGGGATTGCTCACGACAGGTTGTATTTATGCACCGCAGGAATTTGCTCAAAGCGTCGATGGCCATTGCGGCTTACACCGGTCTCTCGGCTTCCGGCCTGCTGGCCGCCCGTGCCTGGGCAGCCAATGGTGGCGCCGCCGATGGCGAGGCCCAGGCTTTCGACTTCGAAGCGCTGAAGCGCCAAGCCAAGCAATTGGCCGGAACGGCCTATCAGGACAGCAAACAGGTGCTGCCGCCGACTTTGGCGACCATGACCCCGCAGAACTTCAACGCGATCCGCTACGACGGCGATCATTCGTTGTGGAAAGAGAACAAGGGTCAGCTGGACGTGCAGTTCTTCCACGTCGGCATGGGTTTCCGTCAACCGGTGCGCATGTACAGCGTCGATCCGAAGACCCGGACCGCGCGCGAAGTGCATTTCCGCCCGACGCTGTTCAACTACGAGAACACCTCGGTCGATACCCAGCAGCTCAAGGGTGACCTGGGCTTTGCCGGTTTCAAGCTGTTCAAGGCGCCGGAGCTGGATCGCCATGACGTGGTGTCGTTCCTCGGCGCCAGCTATTTCCGCGCGGTGGATGCCACTGGCCAATATGGCCTCTCGGCCCGTGGTCTAGCCGTCGACACTTACGCGAAAAAGCGCGAAGAATTCCCGGACTTCACCAAATTCTGGTTCGAGACCCCGGATCAGAATGCCACTCGCTTCGTGGTCTACGCCCTGCTCGACTCGCCGAGCGCCACCGGTGCATACCGCTTCGACATCGATTGCCAGGCCGAGCGCGTGGTGATGGAAATCGACGCCCACATCAATGCGCGTACCGCCATCGAACAACTGGGCATCGCACCGATGACCAGCATGTTCAGCTGCGGCACCCACGAACGCCGCATGTGCGACACCATCCACCCGCAGATTCACGACTCCGATCGCCTGGCGATGTGGCGCGGCAACGGCGAGTGGATCTGCCGTCCGCTGAACAACCCGGCGACCCTGCAGTTCAACGCGTTCGCCGACACCGATCCGAAGGGCTTCGGTCTGGTGCAGACCGACCACGAGTTCGCCAACTATCAGGACACCGTCGACTGGTACAGCAAACGCCCGAGCCTGTGGGTCGAGCCTACAACCGCGTGGGGCGAAGGCTCCATCGATCTGCTGGAAATTCCTACCACCGGCGAAACGCTCGATAACATCGTCGCGTTCTGGACGCCGAAGAAGCCAGTGGCCGCAGGCGACTCGCTGAACTATGGCTACAAGCTCTACTGGAGCGCCCTGCCACCGGTCGGCACGCCGCTGGCGCGAGTACATGCGACCCGTTCGGGCATGGGTGGATTCGTCGAAGGCTGGGCACCGGGCGAGCATTACCCGCCAGTCTGGGCGCGGCGTTTTGCCGTGGACTTCACCGGCGGCGGTCTCGATCGCCTGCCGCAGGGCACCGGGATCGAACCGGTGGTCACCTGCTCCAACGGCAAGGTGCAGGACTTCAGCGTGCTGGTGCTCGATGACATCAAGGGTTACCGGATCCTGTTCGACTGGTACCCGACCAGCGACAGCGTCGATCCGGTAGAGCTGCGGCTGTTCATCCGCACCAATGACCGCACGTTGAGCGAGACCTGGTTGTACCAGTACTTCCCGCCGGCACCGGACAAGCGCAAGTATCCTTGAAGGTTGTCTAGCGTCTGATCGGGCCTCATCGCTGGCAAGCCAGCTCCCACAAGTTCGGTGCCGTACACAAATTTCGTGATCGACACCGACCACTGTGGGAGCTGGCTTGCCAGCGATGGCGTCCGTCAGGTCAGCGGCAAATACAAATGGATATCGCAGGGTTCCAGAGCGAATAACTCCGGATCCGCCTGATCAACCAACCGGCAACCCTGTCTCTGATAAAACTCCACGGTGTTGCGCGACTCAGTGGCTGAGACATACAACGCCTCGGCACCGAACCGCCGCCCCTGCTCACAGGCCAGCGCAAACAACTTCGCCCCCAGTCCCTGCCCCCGGTAGTCGCGGCTGATGTGCAGAAACTTCATCTGCCGCATGCTCAGTCCCTGATTGTGAATAACCTGGTTATCCACAACCACCGCCGCGATCAGCGCCTGCCCGTCGAAAACCCCGTATAACCAGCCACCTCGGCGCAAGCACTTCGCCAGCGCCCGCGCATTTTCTTCGGCCTCCCCTTCCGGCCATCCGCGCATGTCGAAACGTGCCGGGTAAAGCACCAGCACGCCGTTCTCCAGGCGATAGCACTCTTCCACCAGCTCACTGCGGTCGATCTGCGCCAGCAGCGGCAAGTCGTGTTCGGTCAGTTCTCGTTCGATCAACATGCTCGACTTCCTTGGCAAATGGCAGGCAAGAAAAAACCCGCCGGTTCAATGGCGGGTTTTATAGACGTTACGTCGGTTTGAAATCAATCGCGCAGATCAGACTCGTGGATCGGCTGATCACGATGGGTCGCGCGTTGATACTGCGCCGGCCACACCGCCTGACGCCCGCCGAGATCATCGTCGGCGTGCAGCGGCCAGTAAGGATCGCGCAGCAACTCGCGGGCGAGGAAGATGATGTCGGCCTGGCAGGTGCGCAGAATGTGCTCGGCCTGCGCCGGCTCGGTAATCATGCCCACGGTGCCGGTGGCAATGCCTGACTCCTTGCGCACCCGTTCGGCGAAGCGCGTCTGATAACCCGGCCCCACAGGAATCTCGGCGTTGGCGGCGGTACCACCGGAGGAGACGTCGATCAGATCCGCTCCCAGTGCCTTGAGGCGACGCGCCAGTTCCACGGTTTCATCCGGGTTCCAGCCGTCTTCAACCCAGTCGGTGGCCGAGACCCGGACGAACAGCGGCAGCTCTTGCGGCCACACCTCACGAACGGCCTCGGTGACTTGCAGTACCAGCCGAATGCGGTTTTCGAACGAACCACCGTATTGATCGCGGCGCTGATTGCTCAGCGGTGACAGAAACTGATGCAGCAGATAACCGTGGGCGGCATGTACCTCGACCACGCTGAAACCCGCGGTCAACGCGCGTTTGGCGGCCGCAACGAAGGCCTGAATGACCTCAGCGATCTGCCCTTCATCAAGCTGTTTCGGTTGTGTGTGTTGCGGATCGAAAGCAATCGGCGATGGCCCGACCGGGGTCCAGCCGCCATCCTCCGGTTTGACGCTACCGTGTTTGCCGATCCATGGCCGATGAGTGCTGGCCTTGCGCCCGGCGTGAGCCAGTTGAATGCCGGCAACAGCGCCCTGAGCGGTGATGAAGCGGGTGATGCGTTGCAGCGGTTCGATCTGTTCGTCGTTCCACAAACCGAGGTCTTCAGCGGTGATCCGCCCGTCGGCGGTGACCGCCGTGGCTTCAGTGAATATCAGGCCGGCGCCGCCCACCGCGCGGCTGCCCAGGTGCACGAGATGCCAGTCGTTGGCCAGACCGTCGACGCTGGAGTATTGGCACATCGGCGACACGGCGATGCGGTTGGGCAGGATCAGTTGGCGGAGGGTAAAGGGTTCGAGCAGCAGACTCATGGGGCACCTCTCAAATCAGTGGGCAGGCTCCAGGGTTCTGTTTGAAAAGTCGACGAGTGACAGGAAAAGGTGCAGCACCCGCCCCCGCGGGCAAAAAATTCGACAAGACGTCACAAGGCCAATCAAGCAGTGCTTAGAGCCTAGTCGACAACCGGGGATGAGGGAGGGTTCAGAGCAATTCTGTGTATGAAAGACCGCCTTCGCGAGCAAGCCCGCTCCCACAGGGGCAACACTGTACCTGTGGGAGCGGGCTTGCTCGCGAATGGCGTCAGCGCGGTTCGATGTGGGCAATCATCAGTTGCACCGTCTCGTTGCCACGAAACTCGTTGACGTCGAGCTTGTAGGCCAGCTCGACCCACTGAATGGTCGGATTCGGCCAGACGTCACGGTCAATACCAAAGGCAATGCCATCGAGCTTCACCGAACCGCACTCGCTTTTCAGCACCACTTTCAGGTGCCGCTCGCCGACCACTCGCTGCTCGACCAACTGGAACACGCCATGGAACAGCGGCTCCGGGAAGTGCTGGCCCCAAGGCCCGGCATGACGCAATGCGCGAGCCAGCTCCAAGTGGAACTCCTCGACCGCAAGCGTGCCGTCCGAGAGCATCCGCCCGGTCAGGTCTTCTTCGCGAAGTTGCCGACGCACTTCGGCATCGAAAGCCTCGGCGAACAGCGGAAAATTCTCTTGCGGCAAGGTCAGGCCGGCCGCCATCGCATGACCGCCGTACTTGGCGATCAGGTTCGGATGCTGCGCCGCCACCACGCTCAAAGCATCGCGGATGTGTAAGCCCTGCACCGAACGGCCCGAGCCCTTGAGCAAACCGTCACCGGCATCGGCGAAGGCAATGGTCGGGCGGAAATAACGCTCTTTCATGCGCGAGGCGAGAATGCCGATCACGCCCTGATGCCACTCGGGATCGAACAGGCACAGGCCGAACGGCATCGACTCCACCGGCAAGTCCTTGAGCTGGGCCAACGCCTCGCGCTGCATGCCCTGCTCGATGGATTTGCGATCCTGGTTCATGCCGTCCAGTTGCGCGGCCATTTCCCGGGCCAGATTGGCGTCGGCGGTGAGCAGGCATTCGATCCCGAGACTCATGTCGTCCAGACGCCCCGCCGCGTTCAAACGCGGGCCGACGATGAATCCCAGGTCTGTGGAGGTAATCCGCGCCGCGTCACGCTTGGCGACTTCAAGAATCGCCTTGATCCCCGGACGGGCACGCCCGGCGCGAATCCGCTCGAGGCCCTGATGCACCAGAATCCGGTTGTTGGCGTCCAGCGGCACCACGTCGGCGACGCTGCCCAGCGCCACCAGATCCAGCAGTTCACCGATGTTCGGCTGCGGTTTGCTTTCGTACCAGCCGAGGCTGCGCAGGCGCGCGCGCAAGGCCATCAACACGTAGAAAATTACCCCGACCCCGGCCAGCGCCTTGCTCGGAAACTCACAGCCTGGCTGGTTCGGGTTGACCAGAGCATCGGCCTGCGGCAGTTCATCGCCGGGCAAGTGGTGGTCAGTGATCAACACCTTGAGCCCGGCCTTTTTCGCCGCGGCCACGCCTTCGACGCTGGAGATGCCGTTGTCGACGGTGATCAACAACTGCGGCTCGCGGGTCAGGGCGACTTCGACGATTTCCGGGGTCAGGCCATAGCCGTATTCAAAACGGTTCGGCACCAGATAATCGACATGCGCCGCGCCCAGCAGACGCAAGCCGAGCACGCCGACCGTACTGGCGGTTGCGCCATCGGCGTCGAAGTCGCCGACGATCAGAATCCGCTGACGCTGCTCCAGCGCCGTCACCAGCAGATCCACCGCCGCCTCGATGCCCTTGAGCTGCTGGAACGGAATCAGCCGCGCCAGACTTTTATCCAGCTCCGCCTCGCACTGCACGCCCCGCGCGGCGTACAAACGCGTCAGCAAAGGTGGCAGGTCACCGAGAAACGGCAGCGTGGCAGGCAACGGTCGAGGATCAATACGCATGGGGTAACGGAAACTTCTCTTGAATACGTGGGATTAATCAGTGAACGACGCAGGATCAGCCGCGTTCACCGGCCAGCCATTCCAGCTGGACTTCATGCTGACCACGATCGTCAGTGACGAAGATCGTGCCTTCGCTGATCATTACGTCCCACTTGATGACGCGCGGCATGTCCTTGGCCAGGGTTTCCAGCACCTCTTGCGGCACGGCGGCGATGTTGACGTTTTTCAGGTTCTTGGCCACCGGTACCACTTTGCCTTCCCAAACGCGCAGGCTGCCGTAGGCCAGCAGGCTGGTGCGTTCGGTACGACGCGAGCACCAGGTCAGACGATCGGCGTCCGGCTGACCGACTTCGATCCAGTGCAGAACGCGGTCATCCAGGCTTTTTTCCCACAGCGCAGGTTCATCCACGTCCGACAGACCACGGCCAAACGACAGCAGTTCGTTGTACCAGAGGGCGTAAGCCAGCAGCCGCACGGTCATGCGTTCTTCGGTTTCCGAAGGGTGACGGGCGATGGTCTGCTTGACGCTCTCGTAGACGCTACGGTCGAGGTCGGTGAGGTTCAGTTCGAATTTGTACGTGGTAGACGGCTGGGCCATGAACGGGCTTCTTGATACGAGGAAAGTCGGCAAGTCTAACCGATGCCGTAGGCAATCATCGAATTGATGGCGATCAACCTGCGGCGTCTGACAGCCGGCTATGTTAAAACGCTGTATCCGCTCAGCCTTGTCCTACAGGATTCAGTATGCCGTTCGCCAACAAACCGCTCAGCGGTGTGAAAGTCATTGAATTGGGTACGTTGATTGCCGGGCCGTTTGCCTCGCGCATTTGCGGCGAGTTCGGCGCCGAAGTGATCAAGATCGAATCGCCCGACGGCGGCGATCCGCTGCGCAAGTGGCGCAAATTGTATGAAGGCACCTCGCTGTGGTGGTTCGTCCAGGCGCGCAACAAAAAGTCGCTGACGCTGAACCTCAAGCACCCCGAGGGTCTGGCGATCCTGAAAAAACTCCTCGGCGAAGCCGACATCCTGATCGAGAACTTTCGCCCCGGCGTGCTGGAAAAACTCGGGCTGAGCTGGGAAACCCTGCACGCGCTGAATCCGAAACTGGTGATGGTGCGCCTCTCCGGTTTCGGCCAGACCGGGCCGATGAAGGATCAACCGGGCTTCGGCGCGGTCGGCGAGTCCATGGGTGGTTTGCGCTACATCACCGGTTTCGACGACCGGCCACCGGTGCGCACCGGGATTTCCATCGGCGATTCGATTGCCGCGCTGTGGGGCGTGATCGGCGCGCTGATGGCGCTGCGTCATCGCGAGGTTAACGGTGGTCTTGGCCAAGTCGTCGATGTGGCGCTGTACGAGGCGATTTTCGCCATGATGGAAAGCATGGTGCCGGAGTTCGACGTGTTCGGTTTCATCCGCGAGCGCACCGGCAACATCATGCCGGGCATCACGCCGTCATCGATCCACACCAGCGCCGACGGCAAGCACGTGCAGATCGGTGCCAATGGCGACGCGATCTTCAAGCGCTTCATGTTGATCATCGGCCGCGAGGATCTGGCCAACGACCCGACGCTGGCGAGCAACGATGGGCGCGACAGTCGTCGCGACGAGTTGTATGGCGTGATCGACCGCTGGGTCAATTCGCTGCCGCTGCAAAATGTGCTCGACCTGCTCAATCAGGCGGATGTACCGGCCAGCCGGATCTTCAGTGCCGAAGACATGTTCAGCGATCCGCAGTACCTCGCCCGGGAAATGTTCCTGCAGGCGAAACTGCCGGACGGCAAGCCTTTCAAGATGCCGGGCATCGTGCCGAAACTCTCTGAGACACCGGGCTCTTCCGAATGGGTCGGGCCGCAGCTCGGTGAACACAATGCGCAGGTACTGCACGATCTTGGCTACGACGAACAGCAGATCGCCCGACTGCGCGCAGACGGAGCCATTTAACCTGAAACATCGCCAGACATCGGACGCCAACCGCGCCCACCACTGGTGGACGTGGCGGCTGTTCGGCCTGTTGTTTCTGCTGATTCTGCCCGCCTGGGCGCAGGCAAAACCGACGCTGATCTGGTTACTGCGCGATCTGCCGCCCCTGACCATCTTCGAAGGCCCGAAAAAGGGCCAAGGCGTCATCGACCAACTGCTGCCGATGCTGATCGCTGGCATGCCGCAATACGAACACACGCTGATGCGGGTCAATCGCGCCCGCGGCATGCAGATGCTGCACGAGCCGTCCTTCACCTGCGACCCCTCGCTGATCTGGAGCAAGGAGCGCACGCAATGGATCGCCTTCTCTATCCCGGCGTTTCGCGCTGTCAGCAATGGTCTGGTGGTGCGGCAGAAAGATCGCGACGTACTGGCACCTTACCTGGTCGATGGCGAAGTCGATCTGACGGCATTTCTGGCCAATGGCGAAATCAAGGTCGGGGTCGTCGCAGAGCGTAGTTACGGCGAATTTCTCGACAATCTGCTCAAGCAGGCACCCGGCGGCGCACTGACGCCGCATTACGGCAACGATGCCCTGAGCAGCCTGCTGTCGATGCAGCGTCTGGGGCGTCTGCAAGTGGTTTTGGGTTACTGGCCGGAAATC
Organism: Pseudomonas sp. MWU12-2020; assembly: GCF_023100605.1. Taxonomy (NCBI): domain Bacteria; kingdom Pseudomonadati; phylum Pseudomonadota; class Gammaproteobacteria; order Pseudomonadales; family Pseudomonadaceae; genus Pseudomonas; species Pseudomonas sp. MWU12-2020. Next base: position 31,367 of record NZ_JALMEX010000010.1, on the reverse strand, counting down.
CGCTATCAGGCGCAGCAGGCGCAAATTGCCGAAGATGAATTGGTGTTCTACCCGATTCGCGGCACCGGCAAGTATCTGTCTGGCTATGTCGGATGTTCCGATACGCCCCAGGGCCGTCAGGCGATCAGCGAGATCAACCAACTGCTGCGTACCCTGCCCCATGCGCAACTTGACCAGTCGTACGCCGACTGGCTGGATCCCGAGATGCGCACGGATTACCTGCAACAGGCGCGGATGTTTTTCGAGCAGCAGACCGCGCAATAAAACCTGCGGGCAAAAGAAACCCCGAGAAGTGGGGAGACGACTCGGGGTTAAACGTGGTCTACATAAAGACCCGTAGCAGCAAGCGACAAGCACCGGAGCACAATGCTTGATCCTGCTGTTATGGGGTCTGACTGACGGGAGTGCAGGAAGGTTCCCACAAAAAATATTTCATCTTTACAGTGCCGCGCGCTTATCCAACGCTGCATTGCGCAAAGCCGCGATCACACAGGGCTCCAGTCGACCTTCGGCGATCAGCACATCACGGTGCAGACCGTCGACCACATCGGTCAGCAGGCGCTTGTCGGTCAATTGCGCCTGATTGAATTCGCGCTCCACCACGATGGCCCCGTTGCTGTTCTTCAGCGTCACCAGGCATTCGCCATGGGCGCCACACGGAGTCAACGTGACCTGGTACGGGCTCAGAGCCTCACCGAGCAATAGACTGATACTTTCCATCTCGATCTCCACTCAATAGTCCGAAAACATTGTGCCTGGGGCGTGTTCACAATAAATGACCACCCGCCCGAGAAGAAAGTTCTGAATACCGCGCTGCTCCCGGAGCAGTTAGCGGTCTGTCAAAGAATGCACGGTGAAGATGACAGAAACAAAACCGTCGGTTCAGGCACCCGACGGATGGGCTGCCGTTTGCAGGTAGCTGTCCAGCAACCCGCGCATCAGTACCGCCGAGACCGGCGTCTGCAGGCGCCCCAGCAGCTTCAGGTCCTGAGCGTGCAGCATGCTTTCGAGATCGCTCAGCAGACCCGGTGCCATCCGCCCCAGCAGGATGACGGCGCTGGCCTCCCGTCGGGCCGCCAGATGCCGGATCAGTGCCAGGCCTTCTCCGCCTTCCAGTTGCGGATCGCAGATCGCGATGTCGACCCGGGTACGACGCTCCAGCGAACAGCGCGCCGAAGCCAGCGACGGCGCCGTCAGTACGTCATAGATGCCGACCGCGTTGAGCATCTGGTGCAACGCCATCATTCGATAAGGATCAGGTTCTAGAATCAGGACTTTGAGCGAGCGCATGGGCGACCTCGGAAACGGCAATCGCGGATTTGTCCGCAGTTGCCGCCCACTTTAGGGCAGCCTCCTTCAGTCCCCCATCGGAAAAGGAGGCGCGTGACATAGGAAATTTCCCTGTATCACTGCGATGTCATACCGTTGTTGCGTAGCGCTGAGTGATATCCGTCCAGCCGCCGAGCAGGCCTCGCAATTCGCCTTTCGCGCTGTAGAACGGCACGGTCCACTGATAGATTTCCCGATTGCCATTATTGAATTGCAGACGGCGTCTGCTGAAGCGGGTTCTGCGTGTCCTCAACTGAATCATGAACTCATCATGCAGCATCCCGGCAGTGGCTCGTGGCAGCGCATCGACGTCGATCAAGCGGCATCCTTTCACCTGTTCAAAGCGGATCGACAACGCCTCTTCATAACTTTTGTTGCACAGAATCAGGCGCCCCTCCAGGTCACGAACGAACACCGGATCAGGCATGGCATCAATCAACGCACGCTGGAACACCAATTGATCGCCGAGTTCGCTTTGCACGTCTCGATGCTGTTTGATCACGGCCGCCATTCGTCGATTCCATAACAGCGACATCACACAAAAGCCCCCGACCAGAACCACACCCCAGCAACTCGAGCGGAGCCAGTGCTGCCAACCGGCGGCGGCCGGCTTCTGGCCGATGCCGCCCAGCCATTTCAGGCGAATGGCTCGTAGCTCTGAGGCCGGGAATGCTTCCAGGGTCTTGTTCAGAATGCTCAGCAATTGCGGCTGGCCTCTGCGCACCGCCAGAAGATCGGCCTCCCACTTGCCCTCCAGCAGTTCGCCGACCTTCAGCAGGCCTGAAGGGTAGAGTTGCGCGCCGATTTCGTTTTCGATGGTGGCATAGGCTTCGCCGCTTTCGACCAACGCCCGCGCCTCGGCATAGGTTTTGACCGAACGTAATTCGATGGACGGATAATCGCGCCGGATCATCCCCTCCAGCGCGTGCCGGCCAGGTAATACCAGCACCCGTTTGGCCAACTGCTCCAACGAATGCAGCCCGGGTTCGCCGGTACGGCCGACAAACACCCAGCCGGCACCGCCAAAGGCATGGCTGAAATCCAGACTCGATCTGCGCTCGTCATTCATCGCCAGGGTCGTGCTCATGTCCGCTGCACCGGTTTCCAGGCGCTCGAGCATCTGCGCGGTCGAGAAGGATTCCCGGTAGATGAACTGTAATCCGGTCATGGCACTGATGCGTTTGAGCACATCACTGTTAAGGCCACTCCAGTGACCGTGCTCATCCAGGAACAGGTACAACGGGTACTGCTCCGCTGCCACGATCACCGTCGGGTTATCCCGGATCCATTGCAGCTCTTCCTCATCCAGCACCACGGTGCCGATGTTCAACTGCTCTTCATCATGCGCCAGGTGCGCCGCCGCACCCACGCGCCAACCCCACAACAGGCATAACAGAAGTACCCGCTTCAGGGTGTGTTTCCATCCTCTTTCAAACAGCATTGCCACTTCCTTCGTGATCGACTCACCCGTCCTTCATGGGCGAAAACCCGAGCAGTGTGGCAGCAGAAACAAAAAAGCCCGTCAGGAGACGGGCTTCAAAATGTGACAGCTTTTTCGACTTACAGCGGCTTGCCGCGGTTGCCATGCTGGCTGACAAAGGCCTGTACGGCTTTCAGTTCGTTTGGCAAAACGGTGCAGCGCTCGTTTCGCTCAAACAAATCAGAAAGATGTGCAGGCAGTTCGAGAGCTTTTCCTACACCTGCTTTCTCTACGGCATCCGGGAACTTCACCGGATGCGCCGTGCCCAGGATCACCATCGGGATGTCCAGACTGCGACGGCATTCGCGTGCGGCCTTGACGCCGATGGCGGTGTGCGGATCCAGCACTTCGCCGCACTGCGCGTAGACTTCGGCAATGGTTTCGCAGGTTTGCGCATCGTCCACGGCCAGCGAGTCGAACAGTTTGCGGGCTTCAGTCCAGCGTTCTTGCTCGACACTGAAACCGCCGCCCTGCTTGAACGAATCCATCAAACCGGCAATCGCCGCGCCGTTGCGACCGTGCAGGTCGAACAGCAGGCGTTCGAAGTTCGACGAGACCATGATGTCCATCGACGGCGACAGCGTGGCGTGCAGGGTTTCCTTGACGTACTGGTTGCCGCTCATGAAGCGGTGCAGGATGTCGTTGCGGTTGGTGGCGACGATCAACTGGTTGATCGGCAGGCCCATGTTGCGTGCCAGGTAACCGGCGAAGATGTCGCCGAAGTTGCCGGTCGGTACCGAGAACGCCACCGAACGTGCCGGGCCGCCCAACTGCAGGGCTGCGTGGAAGTAGTAAACGATCTGGGCCATGATCCGCGCCCAGTTGATCGAGTTCACCGCGACCAGGCGCGTGCCCTTGAGGAAGCTCTGGTCGGCGAAGCTGTTCTTGACCATTTCCTGGCAGTCATCGAAGTTGCCTTCGATGGCGATGTTGTGGATGTTCTCACCGAGGATGGTGGTCATCTGCCGACGCTGCACTTCGGACACACGGTTGTGCGGGTGCAGGATGAAGATGTCGACGTTTTCGCAATGCTTGCAGCCTTCAATGGCGGCCGAACCGGTGTCACCCGAGGTGGCGCCGACGATCACCACGCGCTCGCCGCGCTTTTCCAGCACGTAATCGAGCAGCCGACCGAGCAGTTGCAGGGCGAAGTCCTTGAACGCCAGGGTCGGGCCGTGGAACAGCTCGAGCACCCATTCGTTGCCGTTCAACTGACGCAGCGGCGCAACGGCGCTGTGCGAGAACACACCGTAGGTTTCTTCGAGGATCTTTTTGAAATCGGCGTCAGGAATGCTGCCGGTGACGAACGGGCGCATGACGCGGAAAGCCAGCTCGTGATACGGCAGGCCGGCCCAGGAGGCGATTTCTTCCTGGGTGAAACGTGGCAGGTTTTCCGGGACGTACAGACCGCCGTCAGTGGCCAGACCGGCCAGCAGGACGTCTTCGAAATTCAGGGCCGGTGCCTGACCGCGGGTACTGATGTAACGCATGACTGACTCCAATGCAGAGTGTTCGCAATGCCGGACCCGCGCACGGGTCCGGGCAACGATGGCGACTTAGTTCAGGTGCTCGACGCGGATCCGCACAACCGGACCGTTGACGCCGGCCAAGGCTTCCAGAGCGGCAATCGCATCGTTCATGTGCTGTTCCAGCACGCGGTGGGTCAGCAGGATCATCGGCACCAGTCCGTCGTGTTCCTCGACTTCCTTCTGCATGATCGACTCGATGTTGATGCCGCGCTCCGAGAGGATGCTCGCCACCTGGGCCAGTACGCCCGGATGGTCCTTGGCCTGGATGCGCAGGTAGTAGGCGCTTTCGCAGGCTTCGATCGGCAGGATCGGATGCGCCGACAGCGAGTCCGGCTGGAAGGCCAGGTGCGGTACGCGGTTTTCCGGATCGGACGTCATGGCGCGAACCACGTCCACCAGGTCGGCGATCACCGACGAAGCGGTCGGCTCCATGCCCGCACCGGCACCGTAGAACAGCGTCGAACCGGCAGCGTCACCGTTGACCATCACGGCGTTCATCACGCCGTTGACGTTGGCGATCAGACGATCCGCCGGGATCAGCGTCGGGTGTACCCGCAGCTCGATACCGGCCGCGGTGCTGCGCGCCACGCCGAGGTGCTTGATGCGGTAGCCCAGCGCTTCGGCGTAGTTCACGTCAGCAGTGGTCAGTTTGGTGATGCCTTCGGTGTAAGCCTTGTCGAATTGCAGCGGAATGCCGAACGCGATCGACGCCAGAATCGTCAGCTTGTGCGCTGCGTCGATGCCTTCGACGTCGAAGGTCGGATCGGCTTCGGCGTAACCCAGCGCTTGCGCTTCGGCCAGCACGTCTTCGAAGGTGCGACCCTTCTCGCGCATTTCGGTGAGGATGAAGTTGCCGGTGCCGTTGATGATCCCGGCGACCCAGTTGATGCGGTTGGCGGACAGGCCTTCACGGATCGCCTTGATCACCGGAATGCCACCGGCCACGGCCGCTTCAAACGCCACGATCACGCCTTTCTCGCGTGCCTTGGCGAAAATTTCATTACCGTGAACGGCAATCAGTGCCTTGTTCGCGGTGACCACATGCTTGCCATTCTCGATGGCCTTGAGTACCAGCTCGCGGGCAACGGTGTAGCCGCCCATCAGCTCTATGACGATGTCGATCTCAGGGTTCGTGGCCACTTCGAAGACATCGTTGGTAATCGCAATACCGGTCGTCTGGAACTGAGGCTTTGGCGTGCGCGTGGCAATTTGTGCCACTTCGATCCCACGCCCGGCACGACGAGCAATTTCCTCGGCGTTGCGCTGAAGTACGTTGAAGGTACCGCCACCGACGGTCCCTAACCCACAGATGCCTACTTTGACCGGATTCACTGTGAACTCCCCATGAAACGGCCGACGCAAGGTCGGCCGGAAAACAACCGCGTGTTCGCGGCTCTCTATTAATGGCCCGGCGAAGTTACCGCCGGACCATGATCGTCAAAGGCTGACCGTGACGATGCGAATTACTTGGCGCCCAGCGCCAGTTTGGCGACTTGTGGCGCCGGCTGGTAGCCCGGAATGACCTGTCCGTCGGCCAAAACGATGGCCGGTGTACCGTTCACACCGATCGACTGACCCAAAGCGAATTGCTTGGAAACCGGGTTATCGCACTTGGCGGCCTTGATTTCCTTGCCATCGACCATTTTGTCCATGGCCGCTTTCTTGTCTGCCGAGCACCAGACCGCTTGCAACTGCTCGTCACCCGGCGAGCCGAGGCCCTGACGCGGAAACGCTACGTAACGCACTTCGATGCCGCGCTTGTTCAGCTCAGGCACTTCGGCGTGCAGCTTGTGGCAGTACGGGCAGGTGGTGTCGGTGAACACGGTGATGTGCGATTTGGTCTCGCCCACGGCCGGATACACCACGGTTTCGGCCACCGGAATGGCATTGATCAGTTTGGAAATGCCCGCGCGCTCGGCTTTCTCGGTCAGGTTGACCGGCTTGCCGTCCTTGAGCTGGAACAGGTAGCCCTGAACGATGTACTGGCCGTCGGCGCTGGCGTACAGCACGCGGCTGCCCTTGAGCTTGACTTCATACATGCCCGGCAGCGGGCTGGCGCTGATGCTTTCTACCGGAACCTCGAGTTCGAGTTTTTCCAGGCTTTGACGAATGGCTTTGTCGGCCGCGTCATCGGCGACGGCAAAGGTGCTGACCAACGCAATGGCGGCGGCGGCGAAAATCTGGGTCAGACGCATGAGAACTCCTGAAGGCGGACAAATGAAACGGTAAGAACGCCCGAGCCGGAACACCGGGTCATAACCGTCCATCGTGCAAACCGGCAAAGCCTACCACATAAGGCTCGCATGGCCGAATGCGCCTGTCGCCAGAGATTGTGGGCGACGCAAACCCTGTGGGAGCGGGCTTGCTCGCGAAGGCGTCTTGGCAGGCGACAAATATCTCGTCTGTGACGGCCTCTTCGCGAGCAAGCTCGCTCCCACAGGTTTTTCATTAGCCTCTTGGGTGATGTTTGGCGTGCAGGTCTTGCAGACGGGCCCGGGCCACATGGGTGTAGATCTGCGTGGTCGACAAATCACTGTGGCCGAGCAGCATCTGCACCACCCGCAGGTCGGCGCCGTGGTTGAGCAGGTGCGTGGCGAATGCATGACGCAAAGTGTGCGGCGACAGCGATTTGCCGATCCCGGCGACCTTGGCCCAATGCTTGATGCGGTGCCAGAAGGTCTGGCGGGTCATCTGCTCGCCGCGCTGGCTGGGGAACAGCACGTCACTTGGGCGCCCACCGAGCAGCTCGCTGCGGCCATCGCGCATATAGCGCTCGATCCAGACGATCGCCTCCTCGCCCATCGGCACCAACCGCTCTTTGCTGCCCTTGCCCATCACCCGCAGCACGCCCTGGCGCAGATTGACTTGCTCCAGCGTCAGGCTCACCAGTTCGGTCACCCGCAAGCCGCAGGCGTACAGCACTTCAAGCATGGCGCGGTCACGTTGACCGATGGCTTCGCTCAGATCCGGCGCCTTGAGCAGCGCCTCGACGTCAGCTTCCGACAATGACTTGGGCAGCGGCCTGCCCAGTTGCGGCATGTCGACGCGCAAGGTCGGATCGACCGTAATCAGCTTTTCCCGCAGCAAATAGCGATAAAAGCCACGCACACCGGAGAGAAATCTGGCGGTGGAGCGCGGTTTGTAGTTCTGCTCCAGACGCCAGGACAGGTGATCGAGGATCAACTCGCGACCGGCATTGATCAGCTCGAGGTTTTTCTCCTGCAGCCAGCCGTTAAACAGCGCCAGATCGCTGCGGTAGGCGCCGCGGGTGTTGTCGGACAGACCTTTTTCCAGCCACAGGGCGTCGAGGAATTGGTCAATCAGTGGATGGTCGATGGCAGGCATGGGCGCTCAAGACACGCAACCTCGAGGGCTGCGCGCAAATGTAGAGTGAACTGTAGGAATGGCCGCTAGTCTTTCATAGCCCGCAATTTCAAGGAACAGGGAGCTTCAATGAACGAGCAGCAAATTCTCTTGGCATTTGGCGGGATCGGCGCCGCTGCGCTGGGTTGCCAGTGGCTGGCGTGGCGCCTGAAGCTGCCGGCGATTCTGTTTCTGTTGCTGACCGGGATTCTGGCTGGCCCGGTACTGGGCTGGCTCGATCCGCAAGAAATGTTCGGCCCGCTGCTGATGCCGCTGGTGTCGCTGGCGGTGGCGTTGATCCTGTTTGAGGGCAGCCTGACCCTGCATCTGTCGGAATGGCGCGAAATCGGCAGCGTCGTGCATCGGCTGGTGACCCTCGGCGCACTCACGACCTGGGTGGTGATTGCCGTCGCGACCCATTTCCTGCTCGGCTTCGACTGGTTGCTGGCGATTCTGTTCGGCAGCCTGACGCTGGTGACCGGGCCGACGGTGATCGTGCCGATGTTGCGGGTGGTGCGGCCGAAAGCCTCGATCGCCAACATCCTGCGCTGGGAAGGCATCGTCATCGACCCGATCGGCGCCCTGCTCGCGGTGGTGGTCTACAGCTTCATCATCGCGCGCGCCGAAGGCAACGGCCTCGAACAGAGCCTGCTGACCTTCGGCGGCGTGATTGTCTGCGGCAGCGTATTCGGGGTGGTCGGCGGCTGGGTGCTGGGCACCATCATCCGGCGCCAGTGGTTGCCCGAGTACCTGCATAACCTCGCCTCGCTGGCGGCGGTGTTGGGGATCTTCATTGCGTCCAATCAGGTGATGCATGAGTCCGGCCTGCTCGCGGTGACGCTGATGGGCATGTGGCTGGCGAACATGAAGGGCGTGGATGTGCGGCACATCCTGCACTTCAAGGAAAACCTCAGCGTACTGCTGATTTCCGGGTTGTTCATTCTGCTGGCGGCGCGGCTGGATCTGCATGCCTTGATCGGCCTCGGGCCGTTGGTGCTGATTCTGCTGCTGGTGATTCAGTTGATCGCGCGCCCGTTGAACGTGCTGTTGAGCACCGCCGGCTCCAGCCTGAGCTGGCGTGAACGCGCCCTGCTGTGCTGGATCGCCCCGCGCGGGATCGTGGCGGCGGCGGTCTCGGCGATTTTCGCGATTCGCCTGGATCAGGCCGGACATGAAGGCGCGCTGCTGCTGGTGCCGCTGACCTTCGCGGTGATCATCGGCACCGTGGTGCTGCAAAGCGCAACAGCACGCCCCTTGGCGCGCTTGCTGAACGTGGCCGAACCGGCGCCGAGCGGCTTCCTGATCGTCGGCGCCAACGGCCCGGCGCGTCTGTTGGGCAAGTCGTTGCAGCAATTGGGCAGCCGGGTGCTGTTGACCGATTCGAGCTGGGAGAATATTCGTGCGGCGCGCATGGAGGGGTTGCCGACGTACTTTGGTAACCCGGCTTCGCAGCATGCCGATGCGCATCTGGATCTGGTGGGGTTGGGGCACTTGTTGGCGCTGTCGCCTTCAGGCGAGCTGAATACCTTGGCGGCGATGCGCTTTCGCCATGACTTCGGTCATCAACGGCTGTTTGGCCTGGCCAGCGGTCAGGAAAGTCGTCGCAGCGACAAGCACCGGGCGAGTCTTGAGCATCGTGGCAATCAGCTGGGGAGCGAGGCGCTGACCTATGCCAAGCTGGCCAGTCTGATCAGCAATGGCGCCGAGTTGTACAGCACAACGCTGACGGACGGTTTTGGATGGGAGGACTACCAGGCATTGCATGGCAGTCGGGCGACGCTGCTGTTCATGCGCGATGACAGCGGGTGGGTGCATGTGGTGACGCCGGAGACTGCTTTGAAACCGGGATCCGGGTGGACGTTGTTGGCGTTGATCCAGCCTGAGAGCAGCGGCGCCTGATCTGACGAATTCGCGAGCAAGCCCGCTCCCACAGTGTCCGTGTCGTACATAAACGTTGTAAACGACACAAAACCTGTGGGAGCGGGCTTGCTCGCGAAGGCCGCGACTCGGTTTCAGATCAGGCAGGAAATCCGGGCAGTACCGGCACCGGCCGCTTGTCATCGTCGATGGCCACAAAGCTGAACTGCCCATGGATCGCCTTCTCGCGCCCGTCACAGCTCATGCTCTCAACAAACACTTCCACCTCGACCTTGAGGCTGGTGTTACCCACTTTGATCACCCTGCCCACCAGTTCGACGATGGAGCCGGCCGGTATCGCGTGATTGAAGTCGATACGGTCGGTGGACACGGTCACCAGCGGCAAACGGCAGAAACGCGTGGCGGTGATGAACGACACTTCGTCCATCCACGCCAGCGCGGTGCCGCCGAAGAGGGTGTTGTGGTGGTTGGTGGTCGGCGGGAAGACGGCTTTGGTCACGCGGGTCACCGAGAGTTCGGTGCGGCGTTCGATTTCCTGGTCACGGGTGGTCATGAAGAATGGCTCTGATTTCTGGCTCCCGAAACACAAGCAAGATCAAAAGATCGCAGCCTTCGGCAGCTCCTACAGTGGGGGCAGTTTATTGCAGGCAACAAAAAAGCAGCCCGTAGGCTGCTTTTTTCTGCATCGGAAGCTGGACTTAAGCCAGTTTTTCCTTGATGCGAGCTGCTTTACCCGACAGGTCGCGCAGGTAGTACAGCTTGGCTTTACGTACGTCACCGCGACGTTTAACAGCCATGCTGTCGATCTGCGGGGAGTAGGTCTGGAAAGTACGTTCTACGCCAACACCGTTGGAGATTTTACGAACGGTGAACGCACTGTTCACGCCGCGGTTACGCTTGGCGATTACAACGCCTTCGAACGCTTGCAGACGGGAACGATCGCCTTCCTTCACTTTCACCTGAACGACAATGGTGTCGCCTGGGGCAAAGGTAGGGATTTCTTTGGTCATCTGCTCTGCTTCGAGTGCAAGGATGATTTTGTTGGTCATGCTGTGCTCCTAAGGTAAATCAACTGATCTACCATCGATACGTTGTTAACTATCGTCCCGCTCGCGGATGTATTCCTCGAGCAGCTTCTTCTCTTCTCCAGAAAGCGAGCGGCTTTCCAGAAGATCGGCGCGTCGTTCATAGGTCCTACCAAGGGACTGCTGTAAACGCCAACGCCGGATATGCGCGTGATTGCCACTTAGCAACACGTCGGGAACACGCTGATCCGCATACACCTCAGGTCGGGTGTAGTGCGGGCAATCCAGCAGACCATCCGTAAAGGAATCTTCCTCAGCGGAATCCGCATGCCCTAAAGCTCCGGGCAGCAGTCGTGTAACCGCATCGATCATGACCATGGCCGGCAGCTCGCCGCCAGACAGTACATAGTCACCAATCGACCACTCTTCATCGACATGAGCCTCAATAAAGCGCTCGTCAACACCTTCATAGCGGCCGGCAATCAGGATCAATGCATCCGATTTTGCCAACTCGCGTACCGCCGACTGAGTCAGTTGACGGCCTTGGGGGGACAGGTAAATCACCTTCGCCGCCTCCCCGGCTGCTGCCTTGGCCTGAACCAGAGCATCTTCCAGGGGCTTGATCTTCATCACCATGCCCGGACCACCGCCAAACGGGCGATCGTCCACAGTGTGATGCCGATCCGTCGTGTAATCCCGCGGATTCCAACAGGTCAGCTGCAACAGCCCCTGTTTGACCGCACGACTGGTAATGCCGTACTCACTGATGGCCGAGAACATCTCGGGGAACAGCGTAATGACGTCTACGCGCAGGCTGGCCATTGCTTAGAAGTCCGCGTCCCATTCCACCCGCATCACGCCTGCATCCAGGTCGATGGCCAGCACGCATTGCTCTGTATAGGGCAACAACCGCTCGCGATCATCCAGGCTGCCCGCGCAGGGCTTGACCACCAATACATCGTTCGCGCCGGTCTCCAACAGGTGATCAACCTTGCCGAACAATTGCTCGTCCTGGTTGATGACGCTCAGACCCTGCAACTGGTACCAGTAGTACTCGTCGCCTGTCAGGTTGGGCAAAAGGCTTCGCGAGATGCAGATCTCATAACCGCTCAGAAGACGGGCTTCATCGCGATCGTCGAGGCCTTTGAGCTTGGCAACCAGATCCTTTTGAGTGGATCGGCCGCTGACCAGCTCGACCTGTTTCACCACGCCTTCGCGCCGAAGCGTCCAGTTGCGGTAGTCCAACAGGTTTTCAATCGGATCGGTAAAGGAAAAGACCTTCACCTCGCCGCGAACGCCGTGAACCGAAAAAATCTTGCCGACAACGATCAGGTCATCAGCTTTTTCTGGCGTCGCGCTCATACTGCTCAGGCTGCAGCCTTGGCAGATTCCTTCAGCAACTGAGCAACACGCTCAGAAGGCTGTGCACCAACGCTCAGCCAGTAGGCTACGCGCTCTTGGTTCACGGACAGACGGATTTCCTGACCACGGGCAACAGGGTTGAAGAAGCCAACCTGTTCTTTGTGGGAGCCGTCACGCGGGTTACGCGAGTCGGTTACGGTCAGGTGGTAAAACGGGCGCTTTTTGGAGCCGCCAAGGGCAAGACGGATTGTTAGCATGTGAACATCGTTCCTGTAGTCGGTGCTGCAAATCTAAATGCACAGCGGGCATGGGTGCCCGAAAGGCCGCATATTCTAAGGAATATCCGGACTTTTGCAAATGACTTTTTCCGGCGCCTATGGCATGCCGTGCGGATTTGCATATAGAGCCGTCGATGAAAACGGCCAGTCAGCTCCCGCCGAGTGCGGGTTTGCTGTTGATCCTGCGTCCTTGCAGGGTCTGCGCCGGTGCGACGACCGGCGAAGTCTTGGTGTCCTGAATCACATTTTCGGCATGCCGCCGCCGGGCAACATACCGCCCATGCCGCGCATCATTTTCGCCATTCCGCCTTTGGCGGTGAATTTCTTCATCATCTTCTGCATCTGCTTGTGCTGCTTGATCAAGCGGCCGATGTCCTGCACCTGAGTGCCGGAACCCATGGCGATCCGGCGCTTGCGCGAACCGCTGATCAGCTCAGGGTCGCGGCGCTCGGCCGGGGTCATGGAGTTGATGATGGCTTCCATCTGCTTGAACTGCTTCTCTGCCGCGTTCTGGGCATTGCCCATCTGCGACAGGTTGACGCCGCCGATGCTCGGCAGTTTGTCCATGAGCCCGCCGAGGCCGCCCATGTTCTTCATCTGTTGCAGCTGATCGCGGAAGTCTTCGAGGTCGAAGCCCTTGCCCTTCTTCAGCTTCTTGGCCAGTTTGTCGGCCTTGTCCTTGTCGAGGGTCGCTTCAGCCTGTTCGATCAGGCTGAGCACGTCGCCCATGCCGAGGATCCGCGAAGCGATACGCTCAGGGTGGAACGGATCGAGCGCTTCGCTCTTCTCGCCCATACCGATGAACTTGATCGGCTTGCCGGTGATCGCGCGTACCGACAATGCGGCACCGCCACGGGCATCGCCGTCGACCTTGGTCAGGATCACACCGGTCAGCGGCAGCGCATCACCGAAGGCCTTGGCCGTGTTGGCCGCGTCCTGACCGGTCATGGCGTCGACCACGAACAGGGTTTCAACCGGGTTGATCGCGGCGTGCAGCGCCTTGATCTCGCCCATCATCTCTTCGTCGATGTGCAGACGACCGGCGGTATCGACGATGACCACGTCGATGAATTTCAGTTTTGCTTCTTTAATAGCAGCGGTCGCGATGTCGACCGGCTTCTGGCTCAGGTCGGACGGGAAGAACGTCACGCCGATGTCGTTGGCCAGGGTTTCCAGCTGTTTAATAGCAGCAGGACGGTAGATGTCCGCCGACACGACCATCACCGACTTCTTCTTGCGCTCCTTGAGGAAGCGCGCGAGTTTGCCGGCGGTGGTGGTTTTACCGGCGCCCTGCAGACCGGCCATCAGAATGACGGCGGGCGGCACGGCGCTCAGGTTCAAGTCTTCGTTGGCCGCGCCCATCAGGCTTTCGAGTTCGGCCTGGACGATCTTCACGAACGCCTGGCCCGGCGTCAGGCTGCGCGACACCTCGGTGCCGACAGCGCGCTCCTTGACCGAATTGACGAAGTCCTTGACCACCGGCAGGGCGACGTCGGCTTCGAGCAACGCCATGCGCACTTCGCGCAGGGTGTCTTTGATATTGTCTTCAGTCAGCTTCGCCTTGCCGGTGACATGGCGCAGCGTCTGCGAGAGACGGTCGGTTAAGTTTTCAAACATTGCGCGATCCTTTCAGGCCCTGTGTAGACCGGGATAATGGCGGCCCAGACCGGATTCAACATGTGCTCGGCGAGCCTGCGGCGTGGGCAGGTCGCGGATTATAGCGAAGACTGCGTCGGGCGGACACCTCGCACTTTCGTGGTGTGGCGGTTCTATGCCAAACTCAGCGCCTTTCGGGCCTGCCTAACAGGATTTATGCTCCCCTTGTCACCCAGTTTGCTGACCACGCTCGCCGCCGCTCTCCTTTATGCCGCTGCGACCCTTTATCAGGGCACCCGCCTGGCCTCCGGCGCCAAGGCGAACAAGCGCCTGCTGGTTACGCTCGGCATCTTCGCCGTGCTCGCCCACAGCGCCAGCCTGCTCACTCACCTGCTGACGCCGATCGGCCTGGGCCTGGACTTCTTCAGCGCCGCCAGCCTGATTGCCGCGGCCGTCATCGCTCTGACGCTGCTGGCCTGCTCGCGGATCCCGGTGGAAAACCTTTTGGTGCTGCTGTTTCCGCTCGGCGCGGCCACGGTGCTGCTGGCCCAGTTCGCGCCGGCCGGCACGGTGCAGATCATCGACGAAGAACCAGGCATCCTCGCCCATATCCTGCTGTCGATCCTCGCCTACGGCATGTTCACCATCGCGGTGTTCCAGGCCTTGTTGCTGCTGGTGCAGGATCACCAGCTCAAGCACAAGCACCCGTCGGGCCTGATCAAGAACTTCCCGCCGCTGCAAACCATGGAAAGCCTGTTGTTCGGCTTCCTCTGGGCTGGCTGGACGCTGCTGTCGCTGTCGCTGATCTCCGGCTGGCTGTTCGTCGAGAACCTGTTCGCCCAGCATCTGGTGCACAAGACCTTGCTGGCGTGCCTGGCCTGGATCGTGTTCAGCGTGCTGCTGTGGGGCCGCAATCGCCTCGGCTGGCGTGGCCACAAGGCGATTCGCTGGACTCTCGCCGGTTTCTGCCTGCTGATGTTGGCGTATTTCGGCAGCAAACTGGTTCGTGAATACATCCTGCACATCTGACGGGCGGCATAAATGGACGGTTTGCCCATAGGGCCGATGCTCGCGGTATTTGTCCTGCTGATTTTATGGTCGGGGCTGTTTACTGCCGTCGAAGTCGCTCAGCAGCACCTGCTGGCGCAACGCACGGCCTCGCGTGCCAGCGACAAGCCGCTGGCGAAGCTGAGCTTTCCGCTCGACAGCCTGATCCTGTGCAACACCCTGTGCCGAGCGCTCGCGGTGATCATCGCCACACTGCTCGCTATCTTCCTTTGCGAAGAAAACGGCCCTTGGGCTGCCTGCCTGGGCGCCGGCGCCGTGTTGCTGGTGTTTGCCGATTACTTTCCGCGCAGCGTAGCCCAGCGTTATCCCGATGCGGTGCTGTCGTTCGGCAATACCCTGCTGACCGTTCCACTGAAAATCCTTTACCCGCTGGCCTGGCTGCTGAGCAGCCTCAGCGGTTGGCTGCTGCGGCCCTTCGCGCGCAAGCCCCAAGTGGTCCAGCAGAGCGAAGACGAAGATCCCGCTGAGCACAACGACGACCCGGAACACCCGTCTCGCACACACCCGGTTTCGGGAATCCACGCGCTGGACAACATCACGGTCAACGACATTCTGGTGCCGCGCAGCGATGTCGACGGTATCAACCTTGACGACTCGATCGAAGAGATCATCGAACTACTGCGCCAGAACAAGCGCACACGCCTGCCGGTGTTCCACAGCGACATCAACCAGGTCGAAGCGGTGCTCAACACCCGGCAGATCCGCCATCTGCTCAACGATGGCAACCTCACCCGCGAAGCGCTGCTGGCCGCCAGCTACGAACCGTATTTCGTCCCGGAAAGCACCCCGCTGCAACTGCAACTGCTGAACTTCCACAAGCAGCAGCGCCGGCTGGGCATGGTGGTGGACGAGTACGGCGAAGTGCTGGGCATCGTGACTCTGGAAGACATTCTCGAAGAAATCGTCGGCGAATTCGAAAGCGAGCACAGCCTCGACAACCCGCACATCCATCCGCAGCCCGACGGGCGCATGGTGATCGACGGCACCGCGTCGATCCGCGAGTTGAACAAATGCCTGGGCTGGCATTTGCCGAGCGACGGGCCGAAGACCCTTAACGGCCTGGTGACCGAAGCACTGGAGACCATTCCCGACAGCGCGGTGTGCCTCAAGATCGGCCGCTATCGGCTGGAAATTCTCGAGACCGAAGACAACCGGGTGAGCAAGGTGTTGATCTGGCATACGACCTCGGTGCCCGCCAAGGTTTAAGCGCTGTTGTGGCGAGGGAGCTTGCTCCCGCTGGGTTGCGAAGCGCCCCACCCTCTTGGCGGCCGCTGCGCGCCCGAGCGGGAGCAAGCTCCCTCGCCACAGAAAGCCCAACGGCTGCGATCCTTTGCTCTTGTTTGATTGTTAGCCCCCTTCCTATAATCGAGCCGCTTACCCAAGCGCCGCCGAGCCCTGTGCTTACCCCGCACGCCAACGGTTTCGGTAATTTTCCGCACCACCCCGACGACTGTTCCTACTCGAAACAGCGCTCGCGCCTGATCCCACATCCCTGGGTGTTCGACCATAATAATTCGCTCCAACGGAGCTCATGACTGTCAGGGATCACCGCATGACGACCAGTACCGCTTACCGCGACACCGCGCCTGCCCAACCGACCAACTCCGCCACCCGCGTGGCGACGGCGAGTTTCATCGGCACCGCCATCGAGTTCTACGACTTCTACGTCTACGCCACTGCCGCCGCACTGGTGATCGGGCCGGTGTTCTTTCCGCAGACGTCCGGCACCGCGCAGATGCTTTCGGCGTTTCTCACCTTCGGCATCGCCTTCCTCGCCCGCCCGCTGGGTTCGGCGCTGTTCGGCCATTTCGGTGACCGCATCGGGCGCAAATCGACACTGGTCGCCTCGCTACTTCTGATGGGCGTGTGCACCACGCTGATCGGCGTGCTGCCGGGTTACGCCAGCATTGGCGCCTGGGCACCGATTCTGCTGTGCGTGCTGCGTTTCGGTCAGGGGTTGGGACTGGGTGGCGAATGGGGTGGCGCCGCGTTGCTGGCCACGGAGAATGCGCCCAAGGGCAAACGGGCGTGGTTCGGCATGTTTCCGCAGCTTGGCCCGTCGATTGGGTTTCTCGCGGCCAACGGGCTGTTCCTGACCCTGGCCATGACCCTCAATGACGAGCAGTTCCGCAGTTGGGGCTGGCGGATTCCGTTTCTGCTCAGTGCGGTACTGGTGATGGTCGGCCTGTACGTGCGCCTGAAACTCCACGAAACCCCGGTGTTCGCCAACGCCATTGCCCGTCAGGAACGAGTGAAAGTGCCGCTGGTCGAGCTGTTCAGCCAGTACTGGGCGCCAACCCTGCTCGGCGCGGCGGCGATGGTCGTGTGTTATGCGCTGTTTTACATCTCGACGGTGTTTTCCCTGAGCTACGGCGTATCCACACTGGGTTACAGCCGTGAGACGTTCCTTGGACTGCTGTGTTTTGCCGTGCTGTTCATGGCCGCGGCAACGCCATTGTCCGCCTGGGCCAGCGACCGTTACGGGCGCAAACCGGTGCTGATCGTCGGTGGTGTGCTGGCGATCCTGTCCGGATTCCTGATGGAGCCGCTGCTGACGCAAGGTTCGACCTGGGGTGTGGCGCTGTTCCTGTGCATCGAGCTGTTCTTGATGGGCGTGACGTTTGCCCCGATGGGCGCGCTGTTGCCGGAACTGTTTCCGACGCACGTGCGCTATACCGGCGCATCGGCGGCCTACAACCTGGGCGGCATCGTCGGCGCCTCGGCCGCCCCGTTCTTCGCGCAGAAACTGGTGGCGATGGGCGGTTTGAGTTATGTCGGCGGGTATGTGTCGGCGGCAGCGGTTCTCAGCTTGATTGCTGTGCTGTGCCTGAAGGAAACGCGCAATAACGATCTGAATCAGGTTGCCTGACAGAAGATCAAAAGCTTCGCGGGCAAGCCCGCTCCCACAATTGGTTTTGTGTACGCCACAGATCCAATGTGGGAGCGGGCTTACCCGCGAATGCCGCGCCTCGGTTTACAGCTCTACAACAACAGCCTGAGCAGCCCGGGTCGCCTTGGCACGCGCAGCTTCGATCGACTCATCCCGCGCCAACGCCACGCCCATCCGGCGCTGACCATTGACTTCAGGCTTGCCGAACAGACGCAACGCCGTATCCGGCTCGCTCAACGCAGCGCCCAGGTTGGCGAACGCGGTCTGGGTCGACTGACCTTCCACCAGAATCACTGCCGAAGCCGAAGGGCCGAACTGACGGATCAGTGGCACCGGCAGACCGAGAATGGCGCGCGCGTGCAGGGCGAACTGCGACAGATCCTGAGAAATCAGGGTCACCAGACCGGTGTCATGCGGGCGCGGCGAGACTTCACTGAACCACACCTGATCGCCCTTGATGAACAGCTCGACGCCGAACAGACCGCGACCGCCCAAAGCCTCGGTCACAGCTTTGGCCACGCGCTCGGACTCAGCCAGGGCAATCGGGCTCATGGCCTGCGGCTGCCAGGATTCCTGATAGTCGCCCTTCTCCTGACGGTGACCGACTGGTGCGCAGAACGTAGTGCCGCCGATGTGGCGCACGGTCAGCAGAGTGATTTCGTAGTCGAAATCGATGAAGCCTTCGATGATCACCCGACCTTTGCCGGCGCGACCGCCCTCTTGTGCGTAATCCCAGGCTTTCTGCACGTCATCAGCGCTGCGCAGCAGGCTCTGACCTTTGCCCGACGAGCTCATGACCGGTTTCACCACGCACGGAAAACCCAGATCCTGAACGGCTTTGCTGTAGTCCTCGAAGGTGTCGGCAAAGTGGTACGGCGAGGTCGGCAGGTCCAGCTCTTCAGCGGCCAGACGACGGATGCCTTCGCGGTTCATGGTCAGTTGCGCGGCGCGCGCGGTCGGGATCACAGTGAAGCCTTCGGCTTCCAGTTCGACCAGCGTGGCGGTGGCGATGGCTTCGATTTCCGGCACGATGAAGTGCGGCTTCTCGGCTTCGATGACGGCACGCAGGGCCGCGCCGTCGAGCATGTTGATCACGTGGCTGCGGTGCGCAACCTGCATGGCCGGCGCGTTGGCGTAACGGTCGACGGCAATCACTTCAACGCCCAGGCGTTGCAGCTCGATCACCACTTCCTTGCCCAACTCACCACAGCCACACAGCAATACGCGGGTCGCGGTTGGCGACAATGGAGTTCCGATACGGGTCATCTCAGGTCCTCAAAGAAGCGGATCATCGAGGAAAGCAACGCCAGACGCGCTTTCCATGGGGAGAAAGCGCGGCATTTTACATGAACCGGAGGGTTTGGCTTAGCTGGCGACAGCCTGTTTGCGCTCGCGCCAAGCCATGATCAGCCAAACGGCAGTGACACCAGCGAACTTCGAGACCAGCGCGGTGATGATCACCGGTGGCGTCATCAGGTCGATCATGCCGAAAAAGATGAAGGTATCGAGGGGAATGCTCAGTGCCGAACTGATCCACAAGCGGTCACGCAACGGGCGTTTGGTGACGCTGAACACCAGCCAGTCGATGCACTCGGAGATCGCGAACGCGGTGGCGCTGGCCAGGGCGATCGACGGATCAGAGGTGACGTAGGACAGCACCAGCGCCGCCAGCATCGCCACGATGGCGCCGTGGCCGAAACGGGTTTGCACCATGTCGCGCAACACGAACACCAACCCGCCCCAGGCCGACCAGATGATGTCCAGGTGTGGCGCGGTGGAGAAAGCGAAGTTGATCAGCACGACGCTGCTGACGTAGGCGATGAGGAAAATCATGGGGGCGACCTGTCAAATTGGCGCACAGGTTACTTGAGGCAGAGAGTTCGGCCAAGTCGATCGAAAATTGTATACACCCGTAATGGCAAGCGGCTTACCTGTGGCGAGGGAGCTTGCTCCCGCTGGGCTGCGCAGCAGTCCCTGCTTTCAAGAGCAAAAGAAGGGCCGCTTCGCGACCCAGCGGGAGCAAGCTCCCTCGCCACAAAAGCACTTCAACCAATATCTCAGCGCTTGGCCGGGATCATCCACACCAACCCGCTCGCCTTCGCCCGCTCATGGCACAACCCGAGCACCGCCCGCCGCTCGTCGTTGGTCATCCGCCCCCAGCGCGTAATCTCCGCGACCGTGCGCTGGCAGCCGGTGCAAATATCGTCCTCATCCAGGGCGCAGATATTCACGCACGGCGAGGCAACGGGTCTTTCAGGCGTGCTCATTCTTCCTGCTCTACCAGGTCACGCGCATAGCGCTGCGAGTTGTGCACATAGTGCGCGGCGCTGGCTTCGAGCATTTTCTTCTGCGGCTCGGTGAGTTCACGCACGACCTTGCCCGGCGAGCCCATCACCAGCGAGCCATCGGGAATTTCCTTGCCTTCGCCGATCAGCGAATTGGCGCCGATGATGCAGTTCTTGCCGATTTTCGCGCCGTTGAGGATCACCGCGTTGATGCCGATCAGGCTGTAGTCGCCGACGGTGCAGCCATGCAGCATGGCATTGTGACCGATGGTCACGCCGGTGCCGATGGTCAGCGGATAGCCCATATCGGTGTGCATCACGGTGCCATCCTGAACATTGCTGTTCTTGCCGATCAGGATCAGTTCGTTGTCACCGCGCAGCACGGCGTTGAACCAGACGTTGGCGCCCTCTTCAAGTTTGACCTTGCCCACCAGCACGGCATTGGGCGCTACCCAGCTCTGTGGATGGGTGTCGACGCGGGCGTCGCCCAGGCGGTATTTCATCTTGTTTTCCTCAGGGCTCACGAACGGGCCATTCGAGCGATGGCTTCAGGTATTGATAAAACTTTTGGGCGGGTGATGCAGGCTGATCTGTTCGTCATAGAGCAGATTGATCAGCTCGACGATCATGATAGCCGTCAACCCCCAGATCTTGAACTCGCCGTAGCGATAACTCGGCACGTACCAGCTGCGACCCTGGTAGTCGATACGATGCGTGTGTTCGCGCGGGTCTTTGCGGAAGAACTCCAGCGGCACGTTGAATACTGCGGCAATCTCGGCATCGTTGGCCTGGTATTCGACAAAGTCCGGGATCACCCCGACATACGGCGTGACCTTGATGCCATGCAGGGAGATCAGCGGGCTGAGCGGGCCGATGACCTCGACCAGCCCCGGTGGCAGGCCGATTTCTTCCTCGGCTTCGCGCAGGGCGGTAAAAATCAGGTCGGGGTCTTCCGGGTCACGGCGCCCGCCGGGGAAGGCGACTTCGCCACCATGGGTCGAAAGGCCGCTGGCGCGCAGGGTCAGTACCAGCTCGGGCTCGTCACTGCGGGTGATCGGCACCAGAACAGCGGCCTCGGGGAAACGTTTATCGGTCTCCAGCGTGCGCGGTGTGTGGTTGCTTACCCTATGCAGTAGCTCGTCCAGCATGAGTGTTCTCGATCTGTGCCTTACCCTGCATCATGCACCAATCATGGCAGCCGCCCAAGCCCCTGACCGGGCCATGTCGCGAAACGACAACTTGCCGACCGGCACCGCTGCACGCCAAGATAGGCGCAGCATTCAGGAACCCCAGCATGAAATTTTGCAGCCAGTGCGGCAACCCGGTGACCCAGCGCATTCCCGAAGGCGATTCGCGGCTGCGATTTGTCTGTGACAGTTGTCAGACCATTCACTATCAAAACCCCAATATCGTCGCCGGTTGCGTTGCGACCTGGGGCAGCCAAGTGTTGCTCTGCCGCCGCGCCATCGAGCCCCGTCTCGGCTACTGGACGCTACCCGCCGGTTTCATGGAAAACGGCGAGACCATCGAGCAGGCCGCGATCCGCGAAACCGCCGAGGAAGCCTGCGCCCGGGTGCGCAACCTGAGCATCTATACGCTGATCGATGTGCCACACATCAGCCAGGTGCACGTGTTCTTCCGTGCCGAACTGGCCGATCTGGACTTTGCCGCCGGCCCCGAGAGCCTCGAAGTGCAACTATTCGACGAAGCCGACATCCCGTGGGACGAGCTGGCTTTTCGCACGGTGGGGCGTACCTTAGAATGCTTCTTCGCTGATCGCCGCCGCGAGACCTATCCGGTTCGCTCCGAATCGATTCCGCCGCTGGCCCAGCCCGCCATCACCTGAAAACATCTATAAATAAAATATCTGCATCACTCCTGGGGAATCGTTTCAATGCGCTGGTTGCTTGCCCTGCTCTGCCTGTCGTTCGTCACCGTGTCCCAAGCGTCATTCGTGACCACCGTGACGCCATCGAATAGCCCCCGGATCGACAAAATACTGGTGTTCAAATCGGCGCATCAACTGCAATTGATCTCCGACGGCAAGCCACTCAAGACCTATCGCATCTCCCTGGGCAAGGGCGCGAAGAAAGGTCCGAAACTGATTGAGGGCGACAAACGCACCCCGGAAGGTCTGTACTGGATCGACTGGCGCAAGGTCAGCGAAAAATTCAACCTGGCGATGCACATTTCCTACCCGAACATCAGCGATTCGGCCCGCGCCCGCCGCGAAGGCGTCGAGCCTGGCGGGATGATCATGATCCACGGCACGCCCGACACCGAGGACACGCCCGAAGACCTGTTCCACACCCTGGACTGGACCGACGGTTGCATCGCCATGCGCAACATGGACATGCGTGAAGTCTGGGGCCTGGTGCCGGACGGCACGATGATCGAAATCCGCCCTTAGGCTGACCGAAAACCTGTGATGAGGGAGCTTGCTCCCTCGCCACAAAGTGCTGATTCAGCCGTTACCGTCGGTCGGCGTTAAAAAATAAATCAAAAGATCGCAGCCTGCGGCAGCGCCTACAGGGTTGATACCACTTCCCACTGTAGGCGCTGCCGCAGGCTGCGATCTTTTGCTTTCTGCATTCCACCTCTAATACCACTTCAATACATCACTCCCGAGACCCGCCATTTCATTGGCCTACAGGCCAATTCCCTGCGTTGACATGGTATTCAAGTGGTATTAATTTCCGCCCCACAAGCGAACAACAACAATCCTACACTCGCGTCGGAAATGACCTACATGAACGACCTCCAGGCCCTACGCCCAGATGACTCTCAGCCGACACCGCTGTACCTGCAGCTGGCGCGTAATCTGGAGTCGGCGATCCATTCCGGGCAGTGGAAGGCCGAGCAGGCGATGCCCTCCGAGCGCAATCTCAGCGAGCAACTGGGTATCTCCCGGGTCACCGCCCGCAAGGCGCTGGAAGTGCTGCTTGATCAAGGTCTGATCCGCCGCCTGCAAGGTTCCGGCACCTTCATCACACCCCGTCTGGAACAACCACTGTCGCGCCTCTCGGGCTTCAGCGAAATGCTCCGCCTCAAGGGTTTCGTGCCCAGCTCGCAGTGGCTGGAGCGCGAAATCACCCTGCCGACTCACGAAGAACTGATCCGCCTGAGCCTGTCGCCGAACGACAAGGTGGCGCGCATGAAACGCCTGCGCAAGGCCGACGACACCGTGATGGCCATCGAGATGAGCACCCTGCCCGCCTCGATCATGCCCAAGCCGCAATTGGTCGGCGATTCGCTCTACGAATATCTCGACGGCATCGGCAAACCGATCGTCCGCGCCCTGCAGCACATCCAGGCGATCAACGCCTCGGACGAGTTCGCCGCGCTGGTCGGCATCGCCCCCGGTACCGCCATGCTGCTGATGACCCGGGTCGGCTATCTGGAAGACAACACGCCGATCGAAGTCACCGACACCTATTGCCGCAACGACTACTACGACTTTGTTGCAGAGCTGCGCCGCTAACCGGGCGAAGCCGTCAAACAGCGAGAACCGAAATGTCCGAAGACAACATCCTCACCGCTCACGGCTGGGTTCGCGGCCGGCTGATCCACGAACACGGCAAAGTCGTGTCGATCGAAGGCGTGCCCTGCGATCCGGCCGACAATGACTTGCCCTACCTGCTGCCGGGTTTCATCGACCTGCACGTCCACGGCGGTGGCGGCAAAGACATCATGGAAGGCGCCAGTGCCTTCGAGACCATCACCAAAACCCACGTGCGCTTCGGCACCACTTCGCTGCTGGCCACCACCATGACCGCGCCGAGCGCCGAGATCTCCAGCGTGCTGAAAGAGGTCGGCGAGTTCTGCGAACAGCGTCCGCAAGGCGCCGCCCGGGTACTCGGTGTGCATCTCGAAGGCCCGTACATCAATCCCGGCAAACTCGGCGCGCAACCGAACTTCGCCCACACCGCGTTGATGGCCGAAGTCGAGGAATACCTGGCGCTGGCGCCGATCCGGGTGATCACCATCGCCCCGGAAATTGCCGGCCACGACGGGTTGATCCGCGAACTCAGCAGCCGCGGCATTCGCATGCAGATCGGCCACACCCTCGGCAGTTACGAGGAAGGCGTCGCCGCGCTGGAGGCTGGCGCGACCAGTTTCACTCACTTGTACAACGCCATGAGCCCGCTGCATCACCGCGAGCCGGGCATCGTCGGCGCCGCGTTGGCCCACGCCAAATTCGCCGAGCTGATCCCGGATCTGCTGCACGTGCACCCCGGCGCGATCCGCGTGGCCCTGCGATCGATCCCATGCCTGTATTGCGTCACCGATTCGACCGCGGCCGCCGGCATGCCCGACGGTGAATACAAGCTCGGCAGCCACACCGTGACCAAATGCCTGGGCGGCGTGCGCCTGCCCGATGGCACGTTGGCCGGCAGCACCCTGACCATGGATCAGGCCCTGCGCAACCTGGTGAAGATCGGTTTGCCGATCAGCGAGGCCTCGCAGCGTCTGTCGCAATTTCCCGCCGACTACCTCGGCATCACTGAACGCGGGCGCCTGCAACCGGGTGCCTGGGCCGACTGCGTGCGGCTGGATCGCTCACTCACACTGACCGCCGTCATGGTCGAAGGAGAAGACATTGACTTCAAAAATGCTTGAAGAGGCGCTGTCCTCGTTCGAGGCCGTGCAAGCCCAACTGCAACAGCTCGACCCGCAAATGATCGAGATCGCCGGGCGCCTGCGCCGCCAGCCGCCGCAAGTGGCGATGACCGTCGCGCGCGGCAGCTCCGACCACGCGGCGAGCTACTTCGCTTACCTGACCATGCAGCAACTGGGTGTGCCGGTGGCGTCGTTGCCGATGTCGGTGGTGACCATGCAGCAGGCGCCGCTGAAGGTCAGCGGTCAGGTGGCGTTCGCGTTCTCGCAATCGGGGCAAAGCCCGGATCTGGTCAACAGCCTGCGTCTGTTGCGCAAGCGTGGAGCCCTTAGTGTGTCGATGGTCAACGCTGACGATTCGCCGTTGGAAGCCGCATGTGAATTCAGCCTGCCGCTGCTCGCCGGCACCGAAAGCAGCGTCGCCGCGACCAAGAGTTTTATCGCCACCCTGAGCGCCAGCGCCCGCCTGATCGCGCACTGGAAAGAAGACAGCGAACTGCTGGAAGCGCACAACGCCCTGCCCGAAGGCCTGCGCGAAGCGACGCAGCAGGACTGGAGCGTAGCCATCGACGCGCTGCGCGATTGTGAGCGCCTGATGGTCATCGGCCGTGGTGCCGGTTTTGCCATCGCCCAAGAGGCCGCGCTGAAGTTCAAGGAAACCTCGGCGATCCAGGCCGAAGCCTTCAGCAGCGCCGAAGTCCGTCACGGCC
Source organism: Pseudomonas sp. MWU12-2020 (assembly GCF_023100605.1). NCBI lineage: Bacteria > Pseudomonadati > Pseudomonadota > Gammaproteobacteria > Pseudomonadales > Pseudomonadaceae > Pseudomonas > Pseudomonas sp. MWU12-2020. The sequence goes on along the minus strand of NZ_JALMEX010000010.1, from coordinate 5,957 downwards.
CGATGGCACTGATCGACGAGCATTACCCGCTGCTGGTGTTCGCCCCGCGCGGTGCCGAACAGGCCGGCCTGATCAGCCTTGCGGCGGAGATGCGTCAACGCGGCGCCCGTGTGCTGCTGGCAGCGCCGGACGACATCCTCGAACGCGACCTGACCCTGAGCCGCGCCGAACACCCGGCCCTTGATCCGATTCTGGCGATCCAGAGCTTCTATGTGATGGCCGCCAACCTGGCCGTGGCCCGAGGCATGGACCCGGATCAGCCGCGCCACCTGAGCAAAGTGACGCGTACGCACTAAGTCCGAATGACTGCACACCTGATGAGACCGAGCCATGCACAACAACAATAAAGAGCTGACCCTCAGCGCCCCGCTCAGCGGCCCGGTGCTCACGCTCGCCAAAGTCCCGGACGCGGTGTTCGCCAGTGGCGCGATGGGCGACGGCATCGCCATCGATCCGCTGAACGACACCCTGTACTCGCCCTGCGCCGGGGTGATCATCCACGTCGCCCGCACCGGCCACGCACTGACCGTGCGTGCCGACAACGGCGCGGAAATCCTCCTGCACCTGGGCCTCGACACCGTTGAACTGAACGGCGAAGGCTTCTCGATGCTGGTCAAGGAAGGTACGCGGGTCAGCAAGGGCCAACCATTGTTGCGCTACGACCTGGACAAGGTCGGCCAGCAATGCAAAAGCCTGGTCAGCCTGTTGATCCTGACCAACAGCCAGGACTTCCAGGTGCGCCCGATCACGCTCAAACCGGTAAAGGTCGGCGATCCGTTGCTGCACATCGTTGCGCGCAACAGTTCGGTGGCAAATGCTGAAACGCTGGACGGACCCGAGGTTCACGGTCATGTGCTGGTGGCGCATCGCGGCGGCCTGCATGCGCGTCCCGCCGCGCTGATTCGGCAGACCGCACAAGGCTTCAAGAGCCAGTCGCAGCTGCACTTCGCTGGTAAGTCGGCGCCGTGCAACAGCCTGATCGGGCTGATGGGACTGGGGGTTGGCGAGCAGGATGAAGTGCAAGTCAGCTGTCAGGGGCCGGACGCCGAAGCCGCGCTGCAAGCCTTGCTCAATGCATTGGCGACTGCCCTGCCCGAGGACCATCACGCCGCAGCACCGGTCAGCGCCGCACCGCGCAAACGCCCGGCCGAAGCCGGTGTGCTGCACGGTGTGTGCGCGGCGCCGGGACTGGTCGGCGGGCCGCTGTTTCGCTTGAGCGCGATCAGCCTGCCGGCAGATGCGGGCAATCATGCTCCGCTTGAGCAACTGCAGAAACTTGAAGCCGCGCTGAATCAGGTTCGCGGCGAAATCAACGCTACCCTCGCCCAAGCGAAAAAGCACAAGAGCACCGACGAAGAAGCAATCTTCGCCGCGCACCTGGCACTGCTCGAAGACCCGGCCCTGCTCGACGCTGCGCAGCATGCTATCGACCAAGGCACGGCGGCGACTCACGCCTGGAGCCAGTCGATCGACGTGCAGTGCGAAGTGCTGCAACACACCGGCAGCGCACTGTTGGCCGAACGCGCCAACGACCTGCGCGACCTCAAACAGCGCGTCCTGCGTGCCCTGCTCGGTGAAGCCTGGCATTACGACGTGCCGACCGGCGCCATCGTCGCTGCGCATGAACTGACGCCGTCGGATCTGCTGCAACTCAGCGCGCAGGGTGTCGCCGGGTTGTGCATGGCCGAGGGTGGCGCGACGTCGCATGTCGCGATTCTGGCGCGCGGCAAAGGCCTGCCGTGCCTGGTTGCACTGGGCGCCGCTTTACTCGATCAAGCACAGGGTCAGTCGGTGGTGCTGGATGCCGATGGCGGCCGCCTCGAACTGACGCCGAACACCGAACGCCTGGCCGAAGTACAACAGGCGCAAATCGAGCGTCAGCAACGCCGCGACGCCCAACAAGCCAAAGCCCATCTGCCCGCCGAAACCCGCAATGGCGTGGCGATCGAAGTGGTCGCCAACGTGGCCTCCAGCCATGAAGCGGCGGACGCCTTTGCCAACGGCGCCGATGGCGTCGGCCTGCTGCGCACCGAGTTTCTGTTCGTCGACCGGCAGACCGCGCCGGACATCGAAGAGCAGCGCGCCGCCTATCAAGCCGTGCTCGATGCCATGGGTGAGCACTCGGTGATCATCCGTACCATCGACGTCGGCGGCGACAAGCAACTCGACTATCTGCCGCTGCCCGCCGAAGCCAACCCGGTGCTCGGCCTGCGCGGCATTCGTCTGGCTCAGGCCCGTCCGGAAATCCTCGATCAGCAACTGCGCGCACTGCTACAAGTCAGCCCGCTGCGCCGTTGCCGGATCCTGTTGCCGATGGTCACCGAAGTCGACGAACTGCTGCACATCCGCCAGCGGGTCGATGCGCTGTGCCTGGAGTTGGGCATCAATCAGCGCCCGGAAATCGGCGTGATGATCGAAGTCCCCGCCGCCGCGTTGCAAGCCGAACAACTGGCCGAGCACGCCGACTTCCTGTCGATCGGCACCAACGATCTGTCGCAATACACCCTGGCGATGGACCGCGACCACGCAGGTTTGGCCGCTCGGGTCGATGCCCTGCACCCGGCGCTGCTGCGACTGATCGCCATGACCTGCGCAGGTGCGGCAGTGCACAAGCGCTGGGTCGGCGTCTGCGGTGCCCTCGCCTCCGACCCACTGGCGACGCCGGTGTTGATCGGCCTCGGCGTGACCGAGTTGTCGGTGAGCCCGGTGCAGATCGGTGAAATCAAGGATCGCGTGCGCCAGTTGCACGAGGCCGAATGCCAACGCCTCAGCCTCGACCTGTTGAAACTGAACAGCGCCGCTGCGGTTCGTCACGCCTGCCACCAGCATTGGCCTCTGCACTAACAACAAGCTCTCTATAAAGAGCAGGGAGAACCACCATGTACCAACTCTTCATCGAAGGCCTGCAACGCCTCGGCCGTGCGCTGATGCTGCCGATCGCGATCCTGCCGATTGCCGGCCTGCTGCTGCGTCTGGGTGACACCGACCTGCTGAACATCGCGATCATTCACGATGCCGGGCAAGTGATCTTCGCCAACCTGGCCATGATCTTCGCCATCGGCATCGCGGTCGGGTTCGCCAAGGACAACAACGGCACCGCCGGCCTCGCCGGGGTGATCGGTTACCTGGTGATGATCTCCACCCTCAAAGTGCTCGACCCGAGCATCAACATGGGCATGCTCGCCGGGATCGTCAGCGGCCTGATGGCCGGCGCGCTGTACAACCGCTTCAAAGACATCAAGCTGCCGGAGTACCTGGCGTTCTTCGGTGGCCGACGCTTCGTGCCGATCGTCACCGGTTTCGCCGCCGTCGCACTGGGCGTGGTGTTCGGCTACATCTGGCCGCCGATCCAGCACGGCATCAACAGCTTCGGCGCGTTGATGATGGAAAGCGGCAGCCTAGGCGCGTTCGTATTTGGCGTGTTCAACCGCCTGCTGATCGTCACCGGCCTGCACCACATCCTCAACAACATGGCGTGGTTTGTGTTCGGCAACTTCACCGACCCGACTACCGGCGCACTGGTCACCGGCGACCTGTCACGCTACTTCGCCGGCGATCCAAAGGGCGGCCAGTTCATGACCGGCATGTTCCCGATGATGATCTTCGGCCTGCCCGCCGCGTGCCTGGCGATGTACCGCAATGCGCTGCCGGAGCGGCGCAAGGTGATGGGCGGGATATTCCTGTCGATGGCCCTGACCTCGTTTTTGACCGGCGTGACTGAACCCATCGAATTCGCATTCATGTTCCTCGCCCCGCTGCTGTATTTGCTGCATGCACTGCTGACCGGGTTGTCGATGGCGATCACCAACGCGCTGAACATCCACCTCGGTTTCACCTTCTCCGGCGGCTTCATCGACATGGTGCTCGGTTGGGGGCGCTCGACCAATGGCTGGCTGGTGATTCCGGTCGGGCTGGCGTACGCCGTGGTGTATTACGCGGTGTTTGATTTCTGTATCCGCCGCTTCAATTTGAAGACGCCGGGGCGTGAGGATGTTGCGGCGGCTGACAAGGCTGTTCTCACCGAGAACGAGCGCGCGGCGGCTTACATCAAGGCACTCGGTGGTGCGGAGAATCTGGTGACTGTCGGTGCCTGCACTACCCGGTTGCGTCTGGAAATGGTTGATCGCAACAAGGCTTCCGACGCTGATTTGAAGGCACTGGGCGCGATGGCCGTGGTACGCCCGGGCAAGGGCGGCAGCTTGCAGGTGGTGGTTGGGCCATTGGCCGACAGCATCGCCGACGAAATCCGCCTCGCCATGCCGGCGCTGGGGCGTGCGTTGGTGGCTGCGCCTGCGGTGGTGGTCGAGGAATCGAAAGCCGTATTGGTCACAGCACCGGAAGCCCAACAATGGCTGACTGCCTTGGGCGGTAGCGAGAATGTGCTGCAACTGGACTGCATCGCCCTGACCCGTATTCGCCTGCAACTGGCCGATGGTAAAGCGTTGTCCGAGGCGCAGTTGAAAGAGTTGGGTTGCCAGGGTGTCAGCCCGTTGGAAGGTGGAGTCTGGCATTTGTTGATTGGCGAGAAAGCGGCGAGTTTGAGTGGGGCGATTGAGGCGTTGGTTAATCGGAGTGAGGTCAGCGTCAAGGTATAACCCACAGCGAAACTCAAAGCCTCACTGATAAACGGAAGGCCGCTGGGATGTGGAGCTCAGCGGCTTTTTATCCAGTGTTTACTAGGCTTTGACGGTGAACGTACGTGCTTGGGAGTGAAGGACCCGTCCTCTGGCCGTGATCGAATGAACCCCCAATGACAAAGCCGTCAAGATAAAGTGCCAAGTGCCTGCAGCGTCAGCGACAACTCGCCCCTTCAAAGTAGCACCGTCGAAAATCTGGAGTTCATCGCCGGCAGACGCCAAGCCGCTCGACTGCACAACAGTGGAGGAGGTGGTACCGCTGTTTGGAATCTCCTCGCCTTGGCTGTCTTTCATGGAGGTAATTACCGGCACAGTGTTTTTTTCAGTAGACATAGCAAAATCCTTCTTACCTGTTGTGAATGGAAGTCTCATCAGACAGAAGTTTGCCGAATCGCACCACTGTCAGAAATTACAGGTAAGCGGTGGTTTCCGATGATTGGTCATCATCAAGGCGGCCCTGGGCATTGAACCCAAAACTCGATCGCCGAAGGCTCGCTACCACGTGAGGTCTCAACTCCCTAAAAGGAAATGAGATCCGCGACGGGACGAGCCGGTTTGCGATGATCATCCGATGAATCAGGTCTGTGGATCGACTCGATCCAGCGCGCGGTTTACCGCGAGTTCGGCGAGCATGATGATTTGCTGGATCGCCAGAGCGGTGCTGCGTTGCAGGCCGCTGAGTTCATTGGCGAAGTTGCTGGCCATGGCACTGGCCGAGGCCAACGATTCGTAGGCCTGGGCTAGCAGGGTTTCGGTGTCGATGCTTGGGTTGACCAGGAACACTGTGCTGGGCTGATGCACCTGAGCGGGTTGCGGGGTGAAGTAGAAATCGACAGCGCGCTTGATGGCTTCACGGTCTTTCGTCAGGTCTTCAACCCGGATGGCGTCGACGGGTGGTGCTGTGGTTTCGTGGGGTGGATCGGGTATTAGCTTATCCATGTCTCAATTTCCTCTAATAAGTGCGAGAGCCACTTATTCCCGATCTCACTCGAAGAAAAGGTGGCAGCCATGTACGGGGTGAGATCACCGGTATGGATAAACCCGGCAGGACATTCGTCCACCCGCACACAGCCGCCATAGAGAATCGCGTCAGTTTAAGCTGGCAGCGATTATGGAGGGACATGCACAAGTATCCAAATGAATAGCCGGGGATCTCACACCCGGTCGCTGAATTGGCAGCGACAAGCAAAGCCTAGAGACCGGGCGTCCGAGGGACAACCTGAAAACCTTGTGGGAAGGTTCTGGTTATTTGACACAGATTTAAACAGGACCAATGCCCTTGGTGACCAGACTGACCCCATCGCCAGCAGGCTAGCTCCC